>OY787533.1:3309308-3610154 GCA_963678925.1 uncultured Acidaminobacter sp.
TGCGGCGCTGATCTGGGCGTATCTGTATAACGGCTCTAACGGGATTGTCGCAATGATTCTTGCGAAGATGGGAATTCTGGAAAGTTCGGCAGACCTGCTCCTATCGGGTTCAAGTGCACTGGGCGCCGTTATCATGGCCGATGTTTGGAAGACGACACCCTATATGGCGCTGCTCCTGCTCGCAGGACTGCAAACAATTCCTTCAAGTCTTTATGAAGCCTCATCACTTGATGGTGCAAACAAGTGGCAGCAGTTTACAAATGTGACATTGCCCCTTCTTAAACCATCTATTATGGTTGCCCTGCTCTTCAGAACACTGGATGCTTTCAGGGTATTCGACCTGATTTATGTACTTACAGGCGGGGGTCCTGGCGGCAAGACAGAATCCATTTCCATCTATGCCTACAAGACCATGTTCGCCCAAACCCGTTTTGGTTACGGGTCTGCGGTAGTACTGGTAATGGCAATTGTTGTTGGCATAATTTCCTATGCGTACATCAAGATTCTCGATGTGCAGCTTATATCGGAGGAGAGGTGATCCCATGGAAAACAATAAGACAAGAAAGCTATTCTATGCGGCCATCGCTCTATATCTGTTCATTATCATATTTCCATTTATTTGGGTCTTCATCACATCCTTTAAGCCGGAGACCGAAATATTTGGTGCGAGTGCATTTAAACTTGTTGCGAATGAACCGACACTAGAACACTACAGGGCACTTTTTGAAGCCAACATACTCAGAGCGCTTAAGAACAGTCTTATCATTTCGAGCATAACGACTGCCTATGTAACACTGGTGGCAGCATTTTGTGCATACGCCATTGCAAGACTCGATTTTGTGGGTAAAAGACTCCTGCTTGCCGTAGTGCTCGGAACATCGATGTTCCCGCAAATGATCGTAGTGGGTCCTATTTACAGGACTTTTGTGGAACTTGGCTGGACAAATTCCTACTGGATTACCCTGCCGTATTCCATGATTTCCCTGCCAGTGGCTATTTATATTCTTGTTACACATTTTGCAAAGGTTCCAAAGGAAATGGAAGAGTCGGCCTTTATGGATGGTGCTTCAAAGTGGGAGACCTTCATTAAGATCATCCTGCCGCTTGCATTGCCAGGTCTGTTCACATCGGCAATCATCACTTTCATTGGCGTATGGAATGAGTTCCTCCTGTCATTGACCCTGAACTCCGATGCCAACTATCATACTGCGCCAGTTGCGATTTCATACCTGAGGGGACAGTTTGAGATATTCTGGGGACAAGTTACAGCTGCGACGGTGCTCGTAACGATTCCTACACTGTTTATCGTTATTTTATTCCAGAAACAGATTATTTCCGGTTTGACATCCGGTGCGGTTAAAGAATAGGAGATATGAAGCTATGTGGCAATACCAAAACGATGCGTTAAGTGCAGATGCACTTCTCGTGGGAGAGAGCCTTTTTACCCTGGCCAACGGATATCTCGGTGTTCGCGGATGTTTTGAAGAGGGGTACGGAGGTGATGTTCAGACCATTCGTGGAACCTACATCAACGGGGTGTATGATATCGTTCCGGTTACGCATCCAGAGAGACTTTGGGGGTTTGTGGAGAAGCAGGACAAGCAGCCAAACTTGGTTGACCTGCAATCCATCCTTGTAGAACTGGATGGGGAAGCCGTGAACATACATGTAGGAGAATACACAGACTACAAGCGCATACTTGACATGGAAAAGGGGTTTTCGCACCGAACCTTTAAGTATGTGACAAAAGATGGAAAGACAGCAAGTCTGACCTTCAAGCGGCTGGTATCTTTTGAATACAGAGAGGTCTTCGCACAGTCTGTTCATATTGAGTACGAGGGTGCCATCAAGGTGTCATCCCTTATGAATACCCATGTTAGAAACTTCACGGACCACTTCGATCCACGTGTCAGCAGTGAGGAAATGACCCTGATTGAAATGGATCAAATCGTAGGCAGTGAGAACAGGCATTTCGCAAAATTTCACACGACACATTCAGGTATTGGCCTGGCGTGTCTGTCAATGCACCGTGCCTCTTCAAAGGGGTCTAAAGTCAGTCGTCACCAAAGTCATTCCAGTAGCGGCATTACAGAAATTTTTACTGCATCAGGCCAGTTGGAACTGGAGAAGTTCAACATATTCAGTGACTCCCTGAGGGAAGCGGATGTAGAAAAACATGTCAATACAATTGCAGATGCATTGGAAGGGGAAAGCTTCATGAGTCTGCTTGACCATCAGCACAACCACCTTCAGGACTTCTGGAATGCGTCAGACATAAAAATTGAGGGAAATGAGAAGGATCAGCTGTCCATCCGATTCAATCTCTACCAGCTCTTCCAATCTGTCGGTAGAGACCAGCACAGTAACATTTCTGCAAAGGGACTTTCAGGCGAAGGCTATGAGGGACACTATTTCTGGGACACAGAAATCTATGTGCTCCCAACATTTCAGCTGAACCAGAAGGACATTGCCAAGCAGCTTCTTTTGTACAGACACAAGCATATTGAATCTGCAAGGCTGCGTGCAAGGGAATTGGGACATCGCAGAGGTGTGAAGTTTCCTTGGAGAACCATATCCGGCATTGAGTGTTCTGCATATTTTCCCGCTGGGACCGCGCAGTACCATATCAATGGAGATATCGCCCATGCCTTTATTCAGTATTACCTTTATACAGAGGACAAGCAGTTCATGCTGGAATATGGTGCTGAAGTTCTTCTGGAAACAGCACTTCTCTGGATCGACATGGGTCACTTTGACGAAGGAAAATTTAAGATTGATGCGGTTACAGGCCCCGATGAGTACACAGCAGTTGTCGACAATAACTATTATACAAATGCCCTTGCCAAGCACAATCTGGAGTGGACGGTCAAGGTTTGCAATATGCTGCTTGTCTATAACCAGGCAGAGACAGAAAAACTCTTTGAACGTATAGGCGTGACACAGGAAGACCTGCAAGTCATGCAGCGTGCTGGAGACCAGATGTACCTGCCCCATGACGTACAGCTGGGCATAGACTTGCAGGACGACAGATTTTTAAGGAAGAAAATCTGGGATTTCGATAACACACCACAGTCCCATTATCCATTGTTGTTGCACTATCATCCTCTGACGCTGTACAGGTATCAGGTTCTAAAACAGCCTGATACCGTACTGGCGCACTTTCTCCTTGAGGATTACACCGACTATGAAACAATGAGACGATCATATAATTATTATGAAGCGATTACGACGCACGATTCCTCCCTTTCGCCATGTGTTTATGGCATTATGGCATCGCGCCTGGGCTATAAGGAAAAGGCATATGCCTATTTTGGAGATTCTCTGAAGCTTGACCTGGAAAATACCCATGGAAATACCAAAGACGGTCTTCATATGGCCAATATGGCTGGAACAGCCTTGTCTCTGATTTACGGCTTTGCTGGTCTGCGTGTGACAGAACAGGGGTTGAAGCTGAGACCATGGCTTCCTGAAGCCTGGAAATCTCTATCCTTTAGAATCAATTACCGAAGCAGGGTCATTCTTGTTACTGTTTCAGACACCCTGCAGCTTGAAATGATCGAGGGTGCACCTTTGACCATTGAGGTTGAAGGTGAAAAACACCACCTCGAAACGAAGGTTTTTCTACCTCTCAAAAGGTAAAAAAATATGGCTTGCAGCGCATGCCCTGCATTAAGAGCGAGATGCGGGGCATGAATTGCTGCGTTAGGGCCAAGTGCATGATGAAAATGAAACGCCAATCCATTTGATGGATTGGCGTTTTTGTCTATCTTATTTTAAATGTGGGGGAAGCACATCGCGACGGGTGAGGTCTTCGTAAGTTTCACGTCTTTTGATAAGAAAGGCCCCCTTATCTCCAACGAGCACCACAGCTGGTCTAGGCAGCAAATTATAGTTGCTCGACATGGACTCTGTATAAGCACCGGTTCCGAATACCGCAAGCAGATCCCCGCGTTCAGCTTCTGGAAGCGTAATATCTCGAATAAGGATATCACCAGACTCACAGCATTTTCCTGCTATTGTGACTGTCTTCTCAGCTAGGCTGTTCATTTTGTTGGCAATTACAGCACGGTACTTAGCCGTGTATAGAGCGGGTCTGATATTGTCAGGAATACCGCCATCTACAGCGATGTAATCGCGCACCTGCGGAATGGATTTTGAGCTGCCGATTGTGTAAAGCGTAAGCCCTGCATTTGCAATCAACCATCTGCCGGGCTCAATGATGACAAGGGGTCTTTTGTGACCCGTGTCCATAGACCAAGCTTCAATTCTTTCCATGATGGGCGCTGTAAATGTTGCGAGCTGCATTTCTTCATCGATATCGGTGTATTTTACCCCGTATCCGCCACCGGTGTTGAGTTCGTAAATTGGATGCCCAGATTCAATAAGCTGGGACATGAGTTTCAATATGACATCCAGGGCGTCAAGATGCGACTGGGGACTTTGCAGCTGTGACCCCACATGGAAGTGAAGTCCCATAAGGGTGATGTTTTCATACTTCTTTGCAAACTCAAAAGCGGATGGAACGCTGTGGAGTGGAAATCCGAACTTGGAGTCCTTGTCCGCAGTCGAAATATAGGCGTGGGTGTCGGATTTGATACCAGGCGTTATTCTAAAGAGCAAATTTGCAGGTGTGTCCATTTGCCTTGAAAGTGCGCAGACAAGCTCCAGTTCTGAAAAATTATCGACAACAATTCTACCAACACCATTTTCTATGGCCTCTTTCAGTTCCGAAACGGACTTGTTGTTTCCATGGAAGATAATCTGGTCCATGGGGAAGCCAGCGTGCTGGGCGACATAGAGTTCGCCGCCTGAAACGACATCCAGTCCAAGTCCCGCGCGCTCAATGATTTTACACATGGCTGAGTTAAGAAAAGCCTTGGAAGCATATACAGCGCGCACATGGTCATATTTATCTGTAAAATCGCGATGAATTTCATCCGTCTTTTTCGCAATGGCATCTTCTGAAATGAGAATCAGCGGTGTCCCATAGGTCTTTGCAAGTTCCTGGGTGTTACAGCCGGCAAAATAGAGTATATTGTCTTGTACAGTCATGTTTTCCTCCTGAGGTAAATGAGTGATGCATCCATTGACGAGGACACAAAAAAGACTATGCGTCTGCATAGTCTTTAATACAAGTTTCATGCCAATTTTAGTTTTTTTGAGCAAAAATGGAACCACATGCATAGAGTTCATCATCAAGCTTCTTGTAATATCGTGGCGCTTCTGGGTTAAGGCTGTTAAGGACGACACCGCCCTGTGAACCGGTTGAATGCACGTAGTCTCCATTTTCGATATGGAGGGCGATATGGCCTGGGAAGTAGAGCAGATCCCCTGGCTGCAGGTTTTCTTTGGATATTTCACGAACTGCATAGCCCGCTTTTATAGAGGCATCCCGGTAGATGGAAATGCCGTTCATCCAGTAGGCCATAAAGGTCAGGCCGGAACAGTCAATGCCTGCGGGTGATTTTCCACCCCATTTGTAGTGGGTTCCCAAATAGGCGAGGGCATCATTTATGACTGCCTGACGAATACCGTTTGAATCATCCTTTTCCGGAAAATCGGAAAAATGCCGGATCCATTCTTTGCGGCAAAATCCGTGTGTGCCATCGAACAGCTCTATTTCAAGCCATCCTTCCTCGTCCGGAAATTCGGAAACACAGTGAATGAGGCTACCTCTTGGTATGCGAATTATTGGATTTCCCTTGTAGGTTGGATTTGGAAGAACCTCAGCAAAGGGGGACTGAATAAGGGCATTTCTCTTTTTCTGCCAGGTTTGGTCTGCGTCTTCAGCAATAAGGGTTTCGTGTACCCATGCTTCGTACTTGTACTCCAATCGCACGTATTTCCAGGTGCCTTTATCCTCGAGTATGTCAAGACTCATGCCATAAAGTGCTTCGTCGGCAAGCTCGCTGTCAGGTTTAGGCTGAAGTAGAAGTGGCGCATAAGCAGCGCTGATAATATGACTATGCATTTGAAACCTCCTTATAGAAGTCGTGGGAAATCTTTCCGATGAGCTCAAAGCCTTCAACTTCGTCGGGGATACCGTCGAGAAAAACACCGACCATATATGTATTGCCGTTCACTTCAATAAAACCTATGTCGTGCTGAGCACCGGCATTGAGTCCTGTCTTGTTGGAAATTTTTACGTCTTCAGGCAAAAAGCGTCCAAGCATTTTCTTATCCTTTTGCTTTGATAGAACATCCATGAACCACTGGGAGTGTTCCTTTGTTACAAGATCGCCATAGTAGACCTTGGATAGCAGGGCTGCAGCGTCTTCCAGGGTTGTGTAATTATCAATCCCATTTTTGGCAGATTCAAAATCCATCATTTTCCGCTGCAGATGGGTGCTATCAATGCCCAGCGTCTTAAGAAAGGCATTGACGGTATCGATTCTGAGCAGATCAATCAGGACATTGGTTGCCGTGTTGTCGCTGAGAATAATCATAAGTGTTGCAATGTCATTAATGCGCCAATTTTTCTGAGAAAGGTCTGTCACAAGGCTGTAGGCCACTTTTTCAGAGTCTTCCACAGTGAGTATGTCTGATGGTGCGTGTGTGCCCATTTCAAATGATTCACAGAGACAGCCGAGAATGAAAAGCTTGATGATGCTGGCTGAACGGACACGTCTTGAAATATTCCAGCTGTAAAGGGTTTTGCCTGTATCCATCTCCATCAACAAGACAGATGACACTTCCCTGTAACCGGATAAAAGTGCATCAATTCGGGAAAAGTCCATATATCCTCCTATAATTCAACAACAATGCGAATCTGATGCATATCAGATTATCGACCAGTACATGATGAAATCTAGCAAGGGACATACCAACTATTTGCCGTAGTATTTGGCTTTGTTTACGGTATAGTGCTTTACCGCGTCCTTGTAAGCTACGATCAGTGCGCGTTGAGAGCTGCCCCAGTAGCGTTTTTCAATATCTTCAATAATGGCATCATGAATTTTGTCAAATTTTTTTCCAACAAACAGGGAACGGACAAAAGCGTTTGTTTCATTAAGAATTACAGATGCTGCTGCATCCACGATGATGTCTGTTTCCACATTTACGGAAAAACCGATGAAAAACTGTGAATAGACGTTCATAATGGGGTTGTCGGATTGTGTTCTTCCGTGACCGATGACATAGACTGTATTTGCGTGCATAGTCTCCTCCTAAGTCTGATATTTTATTAAGTATAGGAAGTTTCATCGTGAATTGTCAAGTTTGCATTTATTTTTTTTTGTGCTATAATATAGAAAATTCAGAAAATTGAACATTTCGTTCAGTATACTCGTAAACGGCTTGTCGCCGCGCACATCAGTATATTGGGTCCGAAACCTTATGTGTTTCGGGCCTTTTTTGTTTGGAGGAATACAAAAAATGGAAAATGCTATTCTTGACGTTTTGACTGAAGGTATTATTTCAGTAGATGCCAGCGGCAGAATCAAGACGTTTAACAGAAAAGCACGTCATATTTTCGGTATAGAGGGACTATCTTGCGTTGAGCATAACTCCGGAAAATTGGAAAAGGGTGATCTTGTCATCCTTGTATCGACCGAACTGGGTGAGGACGATGGACATATGGATGGAGGCCTGCTGAGTAAAATAGGTCTGACAGAGAAAATATCGCCGGGTGCGAGCATAGCTGCCATAGGACTGTACGAAGACAAGGGCATTTCACATATTAAGGTGCTGGATCAGGCGTCTTCAGGTACAAAAATTGAAATGACCCATGTTTATAGGAAAAAAAGAATTTCAGCACGCCTGGATTTGAAAGCCAGATATATCGATATCCTGATTGATGGCCGCAGCTTTACCGTCCATTATGTCAAAACCTTTGGTCATATGGTGGTGCTTTCTGGAGATACCCTGGACGTCAAGTTTGTACAGACCCATGGGTATTCATACCGAAAGGAGTCCATCGGTGAGCTTCTAAGAGGTGGCGGATATGAGGAAAAGACCAAACAGCACTCAGTAAATCTGCTGGGCAGGCCCCTTGAAGAGGTTCTCAATGAACCCAGTCTTGTAAAGGCGCTTAGAAAAGCGGCGTCTGGGGCGTCAAAAGGCTTCGAGGGACGTTACATGGATATTCATGAGAGACCGGTACTCTGTTCTCTTCGTGTTGCTGAAAAGGGCAATGGCAAGAGAGAAGCCCTTCTCATAGTGGAAGACATATCGGAGCTGAATATTGTTATTGAAGAACGAAATCAGGCCATATCAGAGCTTGAG
The DNA here is from genome assembly GCA_963678925.1 of uncultured Acidaminobacter sp. Taxonomy (GTDB): domain Bacteria; phylum Bacillota; class Clostridia; order Peptostreptococcales; family Acidaminobacteraceae. The sequence goes on from OY787533.1 coordinate 3,317,532, forward strand.
TCCATACGCAGTCAAATGCTCAGAAAGAGAGAGCCGGACCCTATGCCGGAGCTTATTGGTACAAGCATCTCCATGATGCGGGTCAAGCAGCTGGGCGCAAGCGCTGCAAAAAGCCTCTCCAATGTACTGATTTTAGGGGAAAGTGGAACTGGAAAGAATGTCCTTGCATCTGCAATCCATAATCGATCGAATGTGGCGGACGGTCCCTTTGTTCATGTGAACTGCGGTGCACTGCCGGAACATTTAATTGAAAGTGAGCTTTTTGGATACTCGGGAGGCGCTTTTACAGGTGCAAAGGATAAGGGCAAGCCGGGATTCTTCGAGCTTGCTGATAGCGGGACACTTTTTCTTGATGAAATCGGAGAATTGCCGGTACAGGTTCAAGTAAAGCTTCTTCATGCGATTCAGAGTGGTTCTTTTTATCGAGTTGGTGGAACCAAGGAAGTACGTGTCAATGTGAGAATCATTGCGGCGACCAACCGTGATCTTCAGAAGGATGTGGTTTCAGGCAGATTTCGTGAAGACCTCTACTACAGACTGAATGTTCTTAGAATAAAAATCCCGCCCCTTCGTGAACGGAGGGAAGATGTGCGGGAACTTGCCGAACGCATCATGCCGACTATAAGCTCAAAGATTAATACGGAGTCTTTGCTGATTTCAGAAGATGCCTACTATGCACTTCAGAGCTACACCTATCCCGGTAATGTAAGGGAGCTTGAGAACATTCTCGAGCGGGCTGTAAATTTATCCGAAGGCGGTAAAATTGGCAAGGAGCATCTTCAGATGGAGGCGTTTTCAAAATCGGATTATCAGTCAAATGACTATGAAATAATCAGACCATTAAAGGAGGTGATTCAGGAAGCTGAGAGAAAAGAAATCATCAAGGCCATTGCACGTACAGAGGGAGATCGTGAACTGGCACTAAAAAAACTGGGTATTGGAAAATCCAGTTTCTATGAAAAGATTAAGAAGTATGACATAAAGCACTAGCGTAGCAAGTATGCAAATGGCGACGGGGGAATAGTTATGATGCTTACACATCTTGAAACATGCAGAGTGGAAATTCCACTGAATAAACCCTTCAAGACAGCACTTAGGACACTGGAGACCGTAACAAGTATTCAAGTGAGACTTACTGCTGAGAATGGGTTGTCAGGTTATGGCGCTGCTTCACCTACAGTTGTGATTACAGGTGATACAGCTGATTCGATTGAGGCAGCCATTCAGGAAATCTGGCTGAGAATCAAAGGAAAATCATTGGATGACTGGGATACACTGATGACAATTGTCCAAAGAGGCATTGTGGGCAATACCAGTGCCAAGGCGGCTGTGGATATTGCACTCCATGACCTTAAGGCTAAAGCTCTGGGTGTTCCGCTGTACAAAATGCTGGGAGGCGCCAAAAGGCAGCTCAGTACGGATATGACAGTAAGTCTTGATACACCTGAGATTATGGTGGAAGACGCAAGGCGTGCTGTAGACAAGGGGTTCAAGGCTTTGAAAATCAAGTTGGGCAACGATTCTGAAATGGATCTCGTGCGTATGAAGGCAATCAACAGTGTTATTGGAAACCGTGCAGCAATCAGACTTGACGCAAATCAGGGCTGGTCCAGAAAAGAAGCGGTTACGACAATCCTGAAAATGCTTGATGCGGGGATAGAAATAGAATTAGTTGAACAACCCGTTGTTTCACATGATTTTGAGGGTATGAAATATGTGACAAATAATGTACCAATACCCATACTTGCAGATGAGAGCGTATTTTCATACAGAGATGCGGTCCGACTCGTGCAGATGGAGGCGGCAGACTATATCAACATCAAGCTGATGAAAACAGGCGGCATTGAGCCAGCCATGCGCATCGCTTCCTTTGCAGAAGAATTCGGTATCAAATGCATGATTGGTTGTATGATGGAGGGTCCTATCGGCATTGCAGCTGCAACCCATTTCGGGTGTGCGCGTGCACAGGTGAGCTTTGCAGACCTGGATGTGCCTTCTATGTATAAGACTGAACTCAACATAGGCTATAAAAGCAGTAAAGGTTTAATGGTTCCGGCTGAGGGTCCTGGTCTAGGCCTTGAATCTTGCGAGAATCCGGAAGAAATTTCAAAAATCCTATTTTGAAAATTGTAAAAGCGTAACAGTTGGCAACTGAATCCTTAGAGGGGAGGTTCAGTGCATATAAATGATTAAAGGGAGGAAGAAAACATGAAAAAACACTTAGCATGGTTATTGGTATTTGTCTTAACGTTCGGTATGTTAGCGGGTTGTTCGCAGGCACCAGCTGAGCAGCCTGAGCCAGAGAAAACAGAATCAGAAGCGCCAGCCGAACAAGAAGAAGCACCCGCTGCTGAAGAACCGGCAGCAGAAGTTGAACAGACACTGATATGGAATTTGGGTTCAGAGCCAAAAACACTTGACCCAGGTCTAAATACGGCAGTTGACGGCGGTGACATCATCAACCATACATTTGAAGGTTTGATGCGTGAAGTTGGCGGTATGCTGGAGCCAGGTATGGCAGAAAGCTATTCCGTATCAGATGATAAGCTTACATATACTTTCACGCTGCGTGATGCAACATGGTCTGACGGACAGCCTGTAACAGCGCATGATTTTGAATATGCATGGGCACGTGTTCTAGACCCTGAAACAGCGTCAGAGTACTCTTGGATTTTCGATGAAGCAAATGTAGATTCGTTCCAGGCGCTTGATGACAAGACTTTCGAAGTTACACTAAGCGTCCCATCACCATACTTCCTTGGTCTGACTGCATTCTTCACATTCATGCCAGTACGTGAAGATTCAGTTGTTGCTGGTGCTGATGGCATGTGGGCAATGACACCTGAGCTTGCACTTGCAAATGGTCCTTTCATGCTTGAGAGCTATGCAACGGGTGACAAACTTGTCCTAGTTAAAAACCCTAACTACTGGAGAGCTGACGAAGTGGTTCTTGATAAGATCGAAGCCCTTATGATCGTTGACCAATCGACAGCACTTACAGGTTATGAATCAGGTCAAATTGACGTAATTGATGATATGCCTACGGCAGAGATTCCACGTCTGCTTGCTGAAGACCCTACTTTCATGATTCTTCCGTATGATGGCGTTTACTACTACAGCTTGAATACAACACTTGAAGGTCTGGACGATGCAAATGTAAGAAAAGCCCTATCGCTTGCAATTGATAGAACTGCAATCGTTGAAACAGTTCTAAAAGGTGGACAGCTTCCAGCTAAGAACATGGTTTCACAGGCATCACGTGATGCAAATGGCGATGTATTTGCTGATGTAGCAGGTTCATTTGGTATTCCGGAAGATGGAAGCGGCATTGCTGAAGCACAACAGCTTCTCGCAGATGCAGGTTATCCAAATGGTGAAGGCTTCCCTGAATTCACAATCCTCTACAATACATCTGAAAGCCACAAGGCTGTAGCAGAAGCTATTCAGGAAATGTGGAACAAGAACCTTGGTATTAACGTACAGCTTGCAAACCAAGAGTGGGCTGTATTCCAAGATACAAGACTAAGTCATAACTTCGATATCGCACGTGGCGGCTGGATTGGTGACTACTCAGACCCAATGACATACCTGGGACTCTTCCTGACATCTTCTCCAATGAACCATGCACAATGGTACAATGACGACTACGACGCAATGATCGAAGCTGCAAGAACACAGGATGGTCAAGACCGTTTCGATACACTGCAAGATGCACTTGCACTTGTAATGAACGATTACGCTTACCTTCCAATTTACTACTACACTGATCAAATCATGGTTTCAGGCGAAGTTGCAAACTGGGAAAAGACAACACGCGGAAACTGGTGGTTCGGCTTTGCTGAAAAGGTTGAGTAGTAACTGAAATACGTTAACAAGTGTAGAACTTAATCCCCTCTACACATTGTTTATATTAGAGGTTGCCTTTATGGCAACCTCCTCTTTTGCGGAAAAGACAAAGAAATGCACGTTTGTACAGGTACAGAACTCTTTGTGCTAGCACAAAAAGAGTTCTGTACCTGTACAAACGTATATGGCGCGTCCAGCGACATGAGCGATCGAAGATTGCTCTGTACATTTGGATTATGCATCTCTATGGTATTCTCAAAAGAAAAACTGTATAAAAAGATGATCTTAGAATAAATAAACCAAAAGGGGGATAGGCATGATATCAACAGAACTGATCAACGTACTCGAGCGTGGCGAAAGACTTAAGGAAGGCATTTATGAGCTGAAATTCGATAGAGCGATAGAAAAGCTCCTGGTTTCATGGAACTGTGTTCTAAACGAGACCCAGTGCATAGCAATCGGTTTTCGTGTGGGAAATGACTCGGACTGGTCTGAAGAATACAAGCTGGGCAACTGGGAACTTGCAGAAACCCGAATGAGCTTTGGAACGCAAAAAAGTGATTTCGGGCGCTTGGCCATTGATCATTTTATTGCTAACACGGAACATTACATTGATAAAATGCGACTGTATATACGGATCCTTTCAGGGAATAGAGCTGATTTGACGGGGCTTTATGTGTCCTGTAGATACCGCGAGGACCCTGTGGCAGATGGTCAAGCAAAAGATGGCAACCATGGTTTCTACCCGTGCAGGGTAGAGGCACCTGCATTTGTTCAGCTACCCATTGAAGAAATAGGAAATCGAATATGCAGTCCGACGACCTGCGCCATGATGATTGCCAAGCAGGGAATAGACGCAAGGCCTGAAGCGGTGGCAAAGTTAGCCTTTGACAATGGCTCTGAAATCTACGGTAACTGGTCATTCAATATGGCCGCCATATCACAGTACGGTCTTAAGTCGGCTGTACGCCATTTTGATAGTCTCCATGAAATCAGCAGAATCATTTCAGAGACGAGCCAGCCCATAGGTGCATCCGTGAAAACAGGAAAAGAGGAAGGTTTTACTGGAGCCCTGCAGGGGTATCCGGAAGGTCATCTGCTTTTGATTGTAGGTTTTGAGCAGTTGGGTGAACAATGGCGTGTTCTCGTTCATGACCCAGCAGATCATGATTCTGAGTCGTCCAAGCGGGCATACGACGCTAAAGAGTTTGAGCGGTTTTTCAGTGGTGTGGGCTACCAGATTCAGCCTTAAAAATTATTAAAATGTTGGATATACGTAAAGGACCCGGAACAAGGCTTGAAAAAGCATATGTTCCGGGTCTTTCTTTAATTGCAATATTTATGCGTCCGGTTACGTGATGTCCGGCGAGAAACTTATTCCAGACTTTTCACCAGGTCAGTCGCGTATTTCAGTGTGTAGTCAATGGCTGCAGGTTGCAGCGGTGCAAACTGTGTATCGCTGAGACCTGTTACAATGGTGCATCTGTATGCCAGTTGTCCCACTGCTGGGGCATAGGCGTCTGAAATACTGTCCTGATCCTCAAAGAGGCCGCTCTTTGGTGGTGAAATGGCGCTGTTGACAGATTTGTCCAGGCCCTTGAGCGTTTTATAAAGCATGTAGGTCATTTCTTCACGTGTCAGTGCCTCATTTGGTGAGAAGGTGCCGTTTTCGCTGAAGGGAACCAGTCCGTAATAGTATGCCCATGTTGCGTAGGAGTCAGCTGTATCGGAAAAGACCTCATATGGATAGCTTACAGCGCTTTCGCCAGTAAAATGATTATTGATGCCAAAGCAAATTTTCGCCATTTCAAGGCGTGTGACCGCGCGTTTGTAATTTGATTCAAATCCTGGGAGAAGCATATTTAGACCCTTTGCAGACTCCAATGCCAGAAGTGTCTCATCAGAAGGTCTGCTGCTTTCAGGAAGAGAAGCATACTTGGCCTTTAATGTCTCTGTTTTCTCAGCAGCTTCATTTTCAATGGATTCAAAGGCTGCAGCCTTTGCTTTTGCGGTTTCTGCTTCAAGTTCATAGTCTTCAAGAATGGTGTCGTAGTTCAATAGCGCCCCGTTCAGATCGTAGACGAAGAAGTCTGCGAGTTCGCCATCGGCAAAGACAACCATGGAATCTTCATGCTCTCCGTCCGCTGTAATCAGTGTCAACTCAGCCTTGCACACGACAGATGCATAGAATGCTTCGTTTTTTATTTCAGCAATGTCCAGTGTGTCGAAGCTTCTGTCGGTCATATTGTAGTTGTCGTAGTTGACTTCGGCATAATCCTCTTTGCTGTTTGAAAGGAACATGCGAATCATGGTGTATCGGTCCTTGCTCGATTCCAGTTCGTCCTTAAGGGATTCAAGGTCGCCCGTTCCGGCTTCAATCCAGTCCTCCAGCTTTTTCTGTCTTTCCTTTTCAAAGTCACGTTCGTTTTTTAGAAAGGACTCCGGCAGGTAAAGGTGCTCAATTTCCAGCTCGTAAGAATTGTCCAACACAGTGGTGTAGCCGTAGAGCAAATCCTCCTCCAGCGTTAAGAAGGGAACAGGTTTGAATGCTGTTTTCAGTCCGATTTCCGCATAGGAAGGTAGCTCAGCCGACTCTGACATGCCAACCACTTCAACATGGAACATCTCAGTGACGTTGTTGTCGAGTGCTTCAATCTGGATATAGGTGTCGCCAATTTCTTTTGCAAAGTATTCGCCATCTGAATCTATGGTAATAATGTCGGTGTCACCGCTTGACCACTCTGCGTCCTTGAGGAGGACAGATTTTGCGGAGCTTTTTTTAATCAAGTCATAATCCAGTGTACCGGTCTGTCCCAAATAGATGGTATATCGGCCGGTATCCACATTTCTAATGAGACCATTCGAATCAATTTCAATTCCAGAAATGTTGGATGAAACGTCCAGATAGGTATAATCCTTCAGTTCATTCTCGGTTTCCAAAATGAGTGTGTACCGACCCTGGTCATATGGAATGAAGGTGAAATAGCCATCGTTGTCGATCACCTCACCATCACCGCCGTAATAGGTCAGCTCCAGACTGTCCTCTGTTGTATCGGCTGGGAGCAGTTCGTATGTGAAGTTGCAGGCTTCTCCAACGCGGGCGTTTGAGGTTGAGCTTGTAAAGGCGATCGACTCTGCTTCGATGTCACTTTTCTCACCAAGCTTGATGTGAAGGGTGATGGAATCGGAATATTCCCCGTCCTTGGACGTTGCAGTGATGATTGCATAGCCCGTTCCCTTAGCTGTCACAAGGCCATTCTTAGAAACACTGGCAATGCTGCTGCGGTTGGTTTCCCACTCAATACCGTCTTCTATGGGTGTCTTGCCTGGATATTTCTCTTCAAGCTCAGCTGTGAGCTGATATTCTGTGCGGGTATCGTCGAGCTCGATTGGCTTGCTCGTGATCTCGATACCGCTAACCATGGACTTGACAAGGAACTTGTAGGTCGCCTTGGCATCTCCGTCTTCTGCAATTGCAGTGACATAGGCAGTTCCGCCAGCTTCTGCGGTAAATGAACCGTCATCATCAATGTCAATCTGACTCGATGCGGACCATTCAAGGTCCTGATTATAGGAATCTGAAGGACTGAAAATGACATCCAGTTTGCCTTTTTCTCCAACGTAGACTTCTTCAATATCTGAATCAATCCGAATGCTCTTGACCATGTTCTTGACTGTAATCTTTTTCATGGAGGTTCTTTCGCCGTCATCCGAAATGACCTTTAAAAATGCGCTTCCAGAACCAATACCCTTCACGGTGCCGTTCTTGTCAACTGTAAAGACGGACTCGTCGGTAGACTCAAAGGTAACCTTGTCGTAAACGGGAACAGGAATGCCGCTATAAGGTGTAATGCTGTACTCGGCGGAGATTTCCTCGCCGACGTAGATTTCATTTTTCTCTGGAATCAGTTCAATGGATTTTACTGTAGACTGGACGGTCAGATAGACACTGAAGGAGCGTAAGCTAGATCCCTCGCTGACCGATGCGGTAATGACCGCCTGTCCTTTTGAAAGGGCTGTTATGATGCCGTCCTTGACACTTGCCACATCCGTATCTGAGCTGTACCACGTGATGCTTTCATCCACATCAAATCCATCGTCACCAATGATGCGATGTTGAAGGGCATAGGTTTCGCCAACATATAAGTCCACTGATATGGAGCTGGCATAGCTGACGCCAAGTGTAAACAGCAGCATCAGAAATAATGGGACTAGAAGTTTATTTTTCATATCACACCTGCCTGTCTGAAATAAGTATTATCACACCTGAAGTTCCCTTCTATCTATATAGGTTTAAAGTATGATGTATGTCATCAATATACCATACTTATGCTGGCCCATGCCAGAAGACATCGGAAATTGAAACATAATGGAAATAAATGCAAACCTCCTTCTGACTGCCCATGCTCGCATGAATTTCTGATAATAAATTACCGGTTTTCTTTTTAAATATTACGTTCACATATTTTGCGATATTGCACATATTTTTTAACACTTGCTGTAATTCTAACAAAGTTTGAAGTCAATTATCCCATTCTTGAAGCTTAAACTGACCCTAACAATAAACAGGTGTGTTACACATGAAGAATGGAGGCATTTTTATGTCAGTTAGTTCGGTTTCATCAAGTATGTTGGTTGAAGCAACAAGCTCTACGGTAGACAGCAGCAGTACAACCCTGGATTCAAGCGAGTTTCTGGAACTCCTAATGGTACAGTATCAGAATCAGGACCCTCTTGAGCCAGTGAGCGATACAGAGTCATTGGCTCAAATGGCAGAGTTTTCATCCCTTGAAATTATGAATCAGATGCTGAGCGCGGAGAGTACATCACAAATGTACAGCCTGCTTGGCAATGACATAACATATTCGGTCGTAGATGACACAACGGGTCTAAGTTCGGTTTATGAAGGCACCGTTGAGTCCGTCATTACAAGTGGCGGAACAACACAGCTGGTCGTAAACGGAGATTATATTGACCTGTCAGATATTGTCCAGGTCAATGCTGCATCGACAGACACAGATACTGATTCTGAGGAGGTTGATGCGTAATGATGAGTGCACTTTACTCAGGCGTAACAGGCATGCAGACCCACCAGGTCAAGCTGGATGTTATCGGTAACAACGTTGCCAATGTAAATACAGTTGGATTCAAGTCTTCCAACGTAACCTTTTCACAGACCATCAGCCAAACCATGTCGGGCGCATCAGCGTCAAGTGACGATGGACTGGGCGGAACCAACCCCCAGCAGGTCGGTGTCGGCGTTGGGGTCGCCAATATCAGTACGGTCAATACTGTAGGCAGCCTGCAGCTCACTGGAAGTACAACGGACCTTGCCATAGATGGTGAGGGTTACTTCATTGTAAAGAGCGGTGACAGCGACCAGTATTTCTTCACACGTGCAGGCAATTTTGGCGTCGACTCAGACGGCAACCTGGTAACCAGTGATGGCTACTATGTCTGCGGATTCTTGGACGGAAGCTATGATGATGATGGCAATTATTCATTTGACACCACGACAGACCCAGAGCCGATCAATATTTTTGAAATGGGATCGGGAAGCAGTGTGACCATGGCTCCGGAAGCGACAACCCTTATAGAATTGACAGGTTCTCTTGACTCAACACTTGACGCAGTTGGAGATGCCGCAGATGACATCGGTACGGTTCCGGATGAGGCGGACTTCACGACGAGCATCTATGCGTATGACAGCTTGGGAGAGCTCCACGACCTGGATATTGAATTTACAAAGTGCTATGTAGATGAAACCGATGCGGACAATCCCTATACGACTTATTACTACGAAATTCCAAACTCAGATGGAACGACCTCTACGAGCGGCTATTTGAAGTTTGATGGTAGTGGAAACATTGTCACAGATGACACTGATTTTCCAACCTCCATTGATGTGACGCTTGAAACAGATGGCGGCACAGATACCTCCACATTTGAGCTGGATTTTTCAAATATGACCATGTATGGAGAAGACTCGGACGTTTATATGTCTTCAATGGATGGTTATGCGTCTGGGGAATATTCCGATTTCAGCATTGGTTCAGATGGTATTATCACAGCGTCCTATTCCAATGGACAGTCACAGTCCATCGCTATGATTTCACTGGCGCAGTTCTCCAATCCGGGCGGTCTTGAAAGTCTTGGCAATAACCTCTATGCGGAGACTGTGAACTCCGGCACATTCACGACAGCCTATGCACCGGGAACGAGTGGCACGGGCAGTCTGGTTTCAGGCTATCTTGAAATGTCCAATGTGGATCTTTCAAAGGAAATGACAGATCTGATTACAACACAAAGAGGCTATCAGGCCTGCAGCCGCATCATTACTACAGCGGATGAAATGCTTCAGGAACTGATCAATCTCAAGCGCTAGGAGGTGTAAATTGTGGCGAGTACAATGGGCAGTTATACAGTTGCAACTTCAGGCATGGCTGCCATGCAGACCGCGCTCAGTGTAACGACAAACAACATTTCAAATGTTGATACTGAAGGATATACAAGACAGCAGAGCATTCAGAACAATACCTCATGGGCCACAGGATACTCTGGGGTTGAGGTTCAGGAAATCGTTCAAATACGCGACCGGTATGTCGATGAAAAATACAGAAATGAACTGGCGGAGGCTCGAGCAGATGATGCGTTTTTGACCTATGCCAGTGAAATCGAGTCAATTATTGGCGAAGTGTCAGATTCAGGACTTGAAGAACTCATTGATCCCTTCTTCAATGCATGGGAAGAGCTAGCCAAAAGTCCAGATGACGCATCTGCACGTGTCAATGTATATGAAACGGCACTGGCGTTGACAGATGCATTAAATCAAGCTGACGATGAACTTGACGATCTGCAGGCATCCATAAATGCTGATATTGAAAGTGCTGTCGATGAAATCAATGCCTTGTCAGAGCAGATCGCAGAAATGAATGAAGTCATTTCTGCAAAGATTGCCAGCGGTGAAACGCCAACGGACCTGCTTGACCAGCGAAACCTGGTTCTTGATGAACTCTGTGCCCTTACAGGCAGCAGTTATATTGAGTCCGACAATGGTGTGGTCAATGTTTACTTTGATCATGCGCTTCTTGTTTCCGGGGATACCTACGAAAGCATAAGTTATACTTTGGATCCAATGACGCAAACGCCATCAATCAGCTGGGAGGAGACCGGCCAGGATATTGAGCCGACCTCAGGTCAGATTGAAGGCATGCTTCGCGCTGGTCAGGAAGGCACCCTTCAAGAGGCAAAGGATTATCTGGATACCCTGGCCACGACAATCGCAGAAATGGTTAATGCGAGCCATGAAAGCGGTTATGATCTGGACGGAAATACAGGGACCTCATTCTTCATCACCTCAGATGGATCGGATACCTTTACTGCGGATAACATTACTGTGAATTCGGAACTTGAAAATTCGGACCTTATAGTGGCATCCAGTACAAGTGCGACAGGGGGCAATACCATTGCACTTGAAATCGCAGCCCTAAGAGACACTGCCGGTATTGCAGAACAGGCACAGGAAATGGTTGACTGGATTGCAAACGATATTAGCACGGCAACCACGTCACTGGAGACCCATACCCTTGTTACGGAACAGCTTCTGACACAGAAGTCGTCTACCATGGGTGTGAGTCTGGATGAGGAGATGGCCAATCTTCTCGTGTATCAGCAGGCCTATAATGCCAGCGCACAAGTCTTCCAACTTTTGGATGAACTGGTGGAACTCGTGATTAACGGGATGTAAGGAGGAAATATGGCTTCAACATTTTCAGGTATTGCTGTTGCTTCCAACAGTCTTACAAACAGCCAGTACTCCATGTATGTGACAAGTACAAACATCAGCAATGCAAATACAGAAGGGTACTCAGTCCAGAGTGTGAAGCAGTACTCAGGCACTTCTGGTGTGAAATACAGCACAACTACGGGCGGCAGCATGTCTACAACCGTAGCAGAGCAGGTTCAGTCCTACTATATGAATACGCAGTACTGGGAATCCCAGTCTTCGTACAGTTACTGGGATACCAGAAGCACCCTGCTCAGCAATGTGGAAAACAGTTACCATGCTCTTGACGATACGGGTTTTTCTGCACTCTATGACGAGTTTGTCACCCAAATGTCCAATCTTATTACGACACCGGATGATGAAGCTGCTCGGTCGCTTATGGCAGAGTCTGCCCAGTCCTTTTGCGACAGCCTGAATCAGACTGCCCTAGACCTTCTTGATCAGCAGAGCATGATCAATGACCAGGTGGAAACGACTGTGACAGAAATCAATGCCCTTGCAGACCAGATTGCAGAGCTGAATACAGAAATCAAAATGACTGCCCTTGAAGGCGGAAATACCAATGCCCTTCAAGATCAGCAGGATTTGCTGATTGATGAGCTTTCATCCCTGGTCGATGTGGATGTGAATATGCTTTCGGTTTCCATGGGATCATCTTCTTATGAAACGGTACAGATTTCCATTGGCGGAACAGCCCTTGTTACAGATGATGTGGTTTCTGAGCTTGAACTGGTTTCAGATGGTGAACTTTTAAACGGAGAGCCCAAGTACGATGTGGTCTGGGCGTCGAGTGGAAAGTCATTGGATTGTGAAAGCGGGGAACTGGCGGCGCTTATCGAGGTAAGAGATGGTGACAGTGCAACATCGAAGGGCATTCCTTATTATATGGAGGAACTCGATTCATGGGCCCAGACTTTTGCCAAAGCCTTTAATGAAGGCCTTACAGGAGATGATGGCACGGAAATCGCGGGACACGCAGATGGATACGACCTGAATGGTGAGACCGGAACCGCATTTTTCACAAATTCAGGCATGAGTTCAGATGACTTTTACGCTCAGGACACCGATACAGATGCACTCTACGAAAATATCACGGCACTGAACTTGTCTGTAAATGAGGATATTATTGAAGATCCTGACCTGATTGCCGTGTCCGATACCCAAGGGGAAGAGGGCAATGCGCAGAACCTGCAGGCTATTCTTGACATGACTGACAGCAACGCTGTCTTTGGGACATCCACGCCAAAGGAATCCATGACTGCCAAAATTTCAACCTTAAGTGCAAATGTGAGCTATGCAGAAACGAATTATAGTTCAGCCGAAACAGATTATGAGCTCTATACGACTTGGCGCATGTCTCAGACGAGTGTCTCTGTAGATGAAGAGGCTGCAAAGCTGGAATCCTATCAGCTGTCATACAACGCATCTGCAAAAGTCATTGAAATTTGGAATGAAGTCATAGAGGCCACAATAGGGCTCGTGGGAGGTTGATAACATGCGTGTAACCAATTCAATGATGACACAAAGCGTCATTTGGAACATATCGAACAACTTGAACAATTTGAATACGGTCTATAAGCAGCTTGCCAGCGGAGAAAAATATTCTGTAGCATCGGAATCACCAGTTGAATCAGCCAAGGCCCTGCAGTATCAGGCCTACTTGACTGAACTGGAACAGTATGAGGACAATATTACAGATGCGGACAGCTGGATGAGTGTTACAGAGTCCTCTCTGGAATCCATGGTGGACATCATGCAGCGTGTCAGTGAACTTTCCGTACAGGCCAACAACGACACACTTGATGACGAAGATCGTGAAAAGATACTCGCCGAGGTGGAAGAGCTTACGGAAGAACTGATTCAGCTTGGTAACACAGACTATGCCGGATCTTATATCTTCGCAGGCTACGATACGTCAGAACCGCCATTTGAATCAACTTCGACCCTCTACACCGATATCATGACCTATAAGGGTGTTCCCCTCAGCTTGGAAGGACCTTATTCAGATCAGGCATCCGACACGGATATTCTGAATTATTATGCGAGCTATAGCAGTGAAAGCTTTGAAAATGAAGCCATTAAGTATCCGACATCCACCATGCAGTCCACACAGGTCAACCTGGATGGATTTGAAGTCATGGGAACGGGGTCGGACAGTGTGGCATCTGTGCTTAGTCAACTGAAAATGTGTTTGTCCGGAGAGACAACATATAAGGAAGTCGATACCACCACCTCGCCGGCAACGGTTGTAACCAAGGAACTGGATATGGATGAAATTCTCAGTGGCATTGATACCGTGCTTGATAATCTGGTGAGTCAGCAGACGGAAATCGGCTCTCGGATGACGAGCAATGATCTTAAAGCAGACCGTGTTGCAACGGATATTGAGATGTACAACGACCTTCTCAGTGAAGCGCGAGATGCGGATATTGCGGAACTCTCGGTAGAAATGGCTGAGGCTGAAACAGTCTACGAGGCGTCGCTTGCGGCAAGTTCAAAGGTAATTTTGCCGACGCTTCTCAATTTCTTGTGATATTTCCCACATTTCACGACATTCGCCTAACTTTTTTCTCACATTTGTCTGTTACCATAGCTTTAACGTAGAAATCACTGTGAGATGGATCCCATGATTTCTATCTGAGAAAGGTGGCGAAAAAATTGAATTATGACGTGTATCTAGTCGAAAACGAGATGAGCTTAAACAATGTCTTGAAAGTTTGCTTCGAAAATGAAGGATGGCAAGTCAAATCGTTCTCGAGTGGCAGGGAAGCCGCGGACTCGATTGAAGACGATCCGAACCTATGGGTTCTCGACGTTAATTTACCTGATATACACGGATATGAGATGATTCAAAAAATTAAAAAGAAAAGTGCAAGGACGCCAGTAATCTTTATTTCCTCAAATCCAAGTATAACCGATCGTGTACTCAGCCTCGAACTTGGCGGTGACGACTATCTCGAAAAACCATTTTCACCAAGAGAGCTGCTTATACGTTCAAAAAGACTTGTCGAAAGATATATGATGATCGACAAGCAGGAGTTTATCCTTGATAAGGCGCTTAGGCTTCAGGATTACAACATTGATCTTGAAAGACGCATTGTGAAGGAGGACGATGAAATTCTAGAGCTTACCTCTAAGGAATTTGATCTTCTCATGTATTTTGCCCGCAATGCAGGGCGCGCTCTTTCAAGAGAACAGATTTTGAACCATGTATGGGGAATAACCGAATATATGAGTGATCGCGTTGTAGATGATTTAATCAGGCGACTGCGTAAACGGTTGCCAAAGCTCCGTATTGAAACCATCTATGGCTATGGGTACAGAGCTTAAGTGAAAAGGAATGAATAAGGCGGTGATTTGATGTATGTAACAGGATCAACAAGCTCCAATAGAATCACTGGGATGGTCTCAGGACTAGACGTAGACGAACTTGTGGCATCGGCAATGGAAGCTGAGATGTATGAGTACAACAAGGTTTATCAGGACAAGCAGTTGGCTGAGTGGCGGTCTGAAGCCTATCAATCTGTTATAAGCAGTGTTTCCGATTTTGAAGACACCTACTTTAACTATTTGAACTCCGATAGCAACATGCTGTCAGCTTCTACGTTCGATGTAATCCAAGCTACATCCTCATCAAGCGCCGTTAGTGTATCTGCCAGTGAGAATGCCCTGGTCGGGTCCCACAGCGTGCTGGTTTCTCAGCTTGCAACTTCTGCGCAGTATGCCAGTGATTCAAGCATAAGCCAGTCGATTCAGGGAAGTGAAGCGGCAGACTTCACCGATTTGGAAGGAAGCCTCATCATCGATGTGGACGGTGTCGAGCGTGAAGTGGATTTAAGTGATGTGGACTCGATTGATGCACTTCAGACAGCCATCGATGATGCCGTAGGCAGTGGGAAAATTGAAGTCAGTCTGGATGCAGACGGCTATCTTCAAATGGAAACCGCATCTGGCAGCGGCGTTACGGAAATTGATATTAGTGAAACAGATGAAAGTACACTGACACAGCTTGGTTTTGGAGAGGGCAGTGTGCTTTCCAACAGAATCAGCGGTGATATGACGCTTTCAGAAATGCAGTCATATATGAATACAGCTTTTGAGTTTAATAGCAGCGGTGAGGTTGAATTTTCCATAAACGGTGTTGAATTCGCATTTGATGAAGACACGTCCCTCGACGAAATGATTGATGAAATCAACAGCTCCTCTGACGCAGGGGTGACTGTAACCTATAAGAATTCAACTGGCGCATTTGTGATAACATCAGATTCCACGGGCGCGGGTGAGACGCTTAGCTTTTCAGAGGACGAGAGTACCTTCCTGGCTGCCTTGAGTCTCAGTTACACCGAAGGAACAGATGCCGTCGTAGAAATTGATGGCGAGACGTATGTGCGCAGTGAAAACACATTTACACTGGATGAAATCACCTATACTCTGAGTGATGTCACCGAATCTGCAGAGACGGTTTCTGTAGAAAAGAATACAGATGGTGCCTATGATGCCATCGTTGGGTTTGTCGATGCTTACAATTCACTGATAGATTCACTCAACAGCCTTATCAGTGAAGAATATGACAGTGATTATCCGCCTCTAACTGAAGAGCAGAAAAGCGAGATGTCAGACGATGAGATTGAGAGCTGGGAGTCGATTGCAAAAACCGGTGTTCTCGAAGATGACGAGTATATTGAAGACCTGCTTGACGAAATGCGTCTGGCCCTCTATGAGTCTGTAGAAGGACTGGATATATCCCTCCCGGATATCGGGATTTCAACGGATGACTATACTGACAAGGGAAAGCTGGTTATCGATGAAGATGTCTTGAAAGAGGCTCTTGAAGAGGATACGGATGCAGTAATCAGTCTCTTTACTCAAAGCTCAGAAACCTATCCGGGTACGACAACGGGAAGGGATTTGTCTTCAAGTGAATCTCAGGTACGGTATCAAGAGGAAGGGCTCATGTACCGTCTTTACGACGCGATTGAGGACAAGGTTTCACTTTCAAGAGATTCCAATGGCAACAAGGGGTCGCTGATTGAGCTGGCAGGTGCTGAAGGCGATTCTTCAGAAACGGATAATATTCTTTACGAAGAAATCGAAGAGTACAGCGAGACACTTGTCGATCTGGAGGAATGGCTGGTTGAGAAGGAAGAGGAGCTCTACGACGACTATACAACCATGGAGACCTATCTGTCTCAAATGAACGCTGAGCTTGAAGTGCTTAGCTCCATGCTGGGAGGCTGATGATGAAAGCAAATGATCGCAGCTTGAGGTCAAAAAAGCTTGTCATATCCATAAGAACGGTTGAGAGACTTCTTGACGCAGCGGAGTCTGCGCAAATGAAGTCCATGCTTCGACAGAAATGTAGACGGATCAAACGACTCAATGATGAGGTGGCCAAGCTGAGAAACCTGATAGCCAATGAAGTGATTGACCAGGCCGAGCGCGCTGAAGCGCTGCCCTATGAAGGGCGTATTCGTGGCATTATGGACCGGTATGGAGACTTGTCGGGGCGTTTGGCAACTGAAGTTCAAATATCAAAGGATAAAGTGCGTAAAACAAAGGTGCATCACCGTGCTGTTGTGAAGGGGTATTTCAGACCGCATATGGCAAGACAAGGTATGCACTTTGATATGAGAAAATAGAAAAAGCAAGTCAGTGGGGCTACTCCGTTATGAAGGCACTTTCCTAGCGCAGTAGTCCTTTTATTTGGCAATTTTTTTAGGTTCAAAGTCAATAGTTGGGGTGCGATCTTAACAGATCGCGCTCCATTACTGTTTTTAGAAGTAAAAATAAAGTGCAGAGTAGCTCATGTTAGTTTTAGGGTCAATTAATAAGCCAATGGTGTCATCGGTTTACTGGTTAAGTTGAGTTAGTGATTACAGATATGTAAGATGCGATTCCTGAATCGCTCGAAGTTCTTGATACCATAAGAGACGCGTTTTAAAACTTTGATCTTATTGTTAAATCCTTCGGTAGGTCCATTAGTGTATCCGTATTTAAAAGCGTTGAGTATCTCTTTGTGCCAGTTTCTAAAAGCAGTGATACAGCTTTTGAATTCAGGAATACACGTTGATTCAGCAAATTTAATCCAGTTAGCATAAGCATTTCGCTGTAAAGCATATTTGTTCATCTGACAAATTTCGTAGAACTTTTCTTTCAAGAAGTAAGCAGTTCTAAGGTCGTCATGATAAAGTAGCATATTCTCAAGGTGTTCCTTTTCAGAGTTAGAGAGCTTGTAGTTGCGCCTGAGTATAAGTGATCTGCTACGTTTGAAGTATCTTCTGACAGAAGGAATCATAGTCTTTTGAGCGCGTTTACGGACATTTTCAATGGCCCAAGTGACTTGTCTTATGAAATGATATTTGTCAGTGATAATCTTTGCATTTGGGAAGAAATCACGTGCGATTTGGGCGTACTGCTTCCACATATCACAGATGAAGTATTTGACCTTTTGCCTTTCAAAGAGCGGAATAGATCTGAAGTAGCTCTGAAGATGTTCAAGCTTTCGATCGGGTAGTATATCTAAGATACACTTTTTCTGAGCATCAACAAGAATGCACTGATATTTTCCTGTTGCAGCATTTCCTTTAAACTCATCAATGGATAAGGCTGTAGGCATCTTTGTGATTTTAGGATAGCTTACCAGGTCAAATATTCTAGTAACGGTTGCTGGAGAAAGTCCCAAATCCTTTGCGATAGTCGTTACTGGAACAGATTTAGCCATTTGATTACAGATCATTGCATTAAGTCTATTCGATTTTCTTTGATACTTCGGCAGAAAGCTGTATGATTCATAGAATCTTTTGCCACAGGAACATGCATAGCGGCGTTTTCTAAGAATAAGTAGGGTGTGTTTTCCGCTGATTGGAAGATCTTTCAGGGTTTGATTCCTATAGTCGTGAACCTTTGAAGTCATAGAATCACACTTAGGACATCTAACGGATTTCTTACTTGATGAAAGATAAATCTTAATAGTGGTGTCGCTATGAGTAACACTTTTCGCATGAACCCCTTCCAAACCGAGCAACTTGCTGATAGAATAATTGTGCACTTATAACTTGCTCCTTTCTATATGTTTGTCTAGACAACTAACATTCTAAAGAGTTTTGTCTATAAGTGCACTTCTATTTTTTGATACAGTAATGGGGTGGATTAATTATCCACCCCAACTTTTATTTTAGAACCTTTTTTTATCACACATTCTCTCATAGTGACACACGATGTCTCAAAGACTTATCATTGTTGTCCCACATTCAGATTGCATACTGGGTGTAGGAAGTAAAAGAAGCTGTCGACAGGTGGAAGACTTCCAAAACTCAAAAGTATGGATACGATTTTTGACTAGGAGGGAACCTAAATGAGAATCAATACTAACACAATGGCACTTAACACTTACAATCAGTTGTCTATGAACAACAAAAAAGCAGAGAGCTCTATTGAAAAGCTTTCTTCTGGACTTCGCATCAACAGTGCGGCAGACGATGCTGCAGGTCTTGCGATTTCCGAGAAAATGCGTTCGCAGATTCGTGGCCTTGATCAGGCGTCTGCAAACTCACAGGACGCAATTTCAATGGTTCAGACTGCTGAAGGTGCACTGACAGAAACGGAAGATATTCTTCAGCGTATGCGTGAACTATCGGTTCAAGCAACAAATGACACAAATACGGCAGATGACCGTGAAGCAATCCAGCTTGAAATTGATCAGCTCGTTGAGGAAATCGACAGAATATCAGAAACAACAGAATTCAATACTAAAACACTGCTTAACGGCAACTCTGCATCTACTGCTTCAATTGGCGCAACGAATACAGCCCTTATCGATTCGGTTGAGACATCGAATGCCGAGCTCGAGACAGGCACGTATACAGTCAACGTAACGGTAGATACACCTATTGCAGTTGAAGACGTTGTTGATGGCGGAACTGGACTTGCAGCAGCAGAAATCCTGATTGACGGTTCGGGTGCGGCAACGGGCAGTGACGCGGCAGACGTACAGCCGGGCAGTTACCAAATCGTCGTTGATGAGGACAGTGACAACGCAGGCACTTATGTGGTATCACTGGTTGACTCGGACACAGGTGAAGAGGTAGCGAGCCAGAACAATGTGGACATCGCAAATGACAATATTGCCATTGGCGGTATTGGTATTGATGCGGGTTCGATTACGGGTACAGGCACGGTTTCGTTTGACATCGAGGGTGACTATACCTTTGAACTGACTGACGGCACAAACACGCTGGCAACAGTTTCTGTAGATGACTACGCGGATGACGAAATCGAAATCGGCGGTCTGACACTGGATTTTGCAGCGGATTTGACAACGGCGGGTTCAACTGAAGTCGTTGTGACAAACAACTCGCTAACCATGCAAATTGGTGCAAATGACGGTCAGACAATGAATATTGCCATGAGTGACATGTCGGCTGAAGCACTGGGCGTTGAAGATCTGGACCTGTCAACTTCTGACGGGGCGGAATCTGCAATCAGTACACTCGATGACGCTATTAAAGCGGTATCCAACGAACGTGCGAAACTTGGTGCATACCAAAACCGTCTTGAGCACACAATCAACAATCTGGAAACCTCTTCAGAAAATCTGACAGCTGCTGAATCGAGAATTCGAGACGTCGATATCGCTGAAGAAATGATGGAATATACAAAGTACAACGTATTGCAGCAATCTGCAAATGCAATGCTGGCACAAGCTAACCAACAGCCGGAGAATGTATTATCGCTGTTGAGATAGATTAATTCTCATGAATCGCATCATAATAAAAACACACCTCGGGCCTGAGCAACCCGAGGTGTGTTTTTTTTTGTTTTAATCAGCTGTATGTTCCCTGGAACCAGACAGTCGTTCCATTGTGTTCCTTTGATTCAATCCCGTATTCATACTGGTGCATAATGAGAATCTGTTTGATGATCGCCATGCCAATGCCGGATTGTGCACTGGAATCATTTTCATTGGAAGTTCTGGACTTATCGATTTTGTAGAACCTGTCCCAAACGTATTTCAGGTCATTCTCACTAATACCGCAGCCGTTGTCTGAAATCTCAAATCTGAAGCGGGAAGGCCCGTACTTGAGTTTTACATCAATTTTTGTCACACCTGAAGCGTGGGTGTTGATGTTGTCGACCAGATTGTAGAGCACCCTTTGTATTTTTTGCTTGTCCAGAGTGACTTCGCGTGGTGTGCCCTCTTCACTAATGCTTATTTCAATCTGAGAGGACTCAGACAAGGCGAAGAAGTTCTTGAAGATTTCCTGCGCAATATCCGCCAATGCATGGGGTTCCTTTTGGAGGGCTGCGCCTCTGGACTCGATTTTTGACAGGTAGAGCAGATCGTCTACGATATTGCCAAGTCGCTGCGCTTCATCGTGAATGATCTGTATGGAAAACTGATCTTCCTCGGAAAGTGAGTCGTTCTTGTCGATCAGGTATTCTGCATAGGTCTGAATGAGTGTAATGGGTGTTCTAAGGTCGTGGGAAGCATTGGCGATAAAATCCTTGCGCTCCTGGTTGATTTCCTCAAGCCGGCTTGCCATATCCTTAATATCCCGGGTCAGATTGCCAACCTCATCTTTAGACTTGCTCGTAAGAGAAACATCGAAGTTTCCTGCAGCAATCTGATGGGTTGCCTCCCGTATGTTCAGAATTGGACGCGTGAACTCCCTGGATACCACAAATGCAAAAAGTGATCCCACAAGCAGGGAAAGCGCAGAGATGATAGAGAGCTGCTTCTGAAGAATTGTTGCGGACTCATCAATAGGCGCTAGGGGCATGAAAAGAACGACCTTGCCCTTATAATTATTACCAAGAATGATGGGGGCGGTTACAAACATGGCACCGTTGGGTGGGAACTTGTCTTCAAGAACACTGTAAGTAACCGTTGTCTTTGAGCGGCTTTTTGCCCGTTCATAAATATGAAGCAAATCGATATTCAGGGGCTTTGCCATTTCCATAAATTCGCGCAGGTTTTCTCCGCGTACCTGAGGCGGCGTCAATGTATCGCTGATGATGATCTGATCATCTGCACCCAGAATAACGACACGTGTGTCATAGAGTGTGAAGAGATTGCTTACAATGTGGTTGGCTTCTGAGGGCGCCTCGTCGGATTGATCCCACAATGTGAGTTCCTCTGCGAGTGTTGTGCCCATATCAAGAAGCGCTTCCTTGCGTTCGCTGATATAGAAGTTTCTTAAAAGAACAACCTGAAAGATCCAAACCATAGCAATAATGAAGAGGATGAGCATGGTTATTCCAAACCAGAGTTTTGTTCCAATACGTCTCATTGTTAGTCTCCAACACAGAACTTGTATCCTGTGCCCCATACGGTTTTCAGAAATTCCTTGTGTGTGCCGAGTTTGTCTCGAAGCTGACGGATATGCGTATCGACCGTTCTGTAATCACCATTGAAGTCATAGCCCCATACTCGCGAAAGCAGAGTGTCGCGGGTGAAGGCAATGTTCTGGTTGTTAATCATGAAAGCGAGCAGTTCATATTCACGCGGAGTGAGCTTGAGCTCGATATGGTCAACGAAAATTTGCCGCGACATTTCGTTGAGTCGAATAGGGCCTACTTGAAGCTCGGTGCTATTGGTTTCAAGTACGGTTCTTCCGCGGCTGAGAACGGCTTTGACACGTGCTGCGAGCAGTCTCAGGCTGAAGGGCTTGGTGATGTAATCATCTGCGCCGAGCTCAAAGCCTAGAAGCTTGTCATATTCCTCACCACGGGCAGTGAGCATGATAACCCGTGAGTCCGTGGTATTCCTGACTTCCTGGCAGACAGTCCATCCATCAATTTCAGGCATCATGACATCAAGCAGAATCAGATCGTATTTCTTGGATTGTATGAGCATCAGGGCATGGGCGCCGTCTTGGGCTTCGTCTACCCTGTAGCCTTCGTGCTCAAGATATTTGGAAACGACCCGACGAAGCTTTGATTCGTCATCGACTACCAAAATATTTGTATTTAACATAGTGGACCTCCATTATAGCGATTCAATTTTTATACTACCACACGTTCATTATAAATGAATTAAGTCTGTGAAATTTTAATACTTGATTTATAATTCCATCATATTTCCATAACATTTTCCAAATTGAAGCAGGATAACAATGTTATATTCTATTTTAATGTACAGATACGTGAAAAGTATGTGAAAGATGGATTGACAAAAGAAGCAATGAGGTTCATACTATATGAGAATTATTATCATTTAATAAAAGTCGGAGTTTTCGATTCGGAAATGGAGAAAGAAATGAAAGATTGCAGCATGTGTAATAATTGTCGAAGTGATTTTTATAATGATGTTATTCATTGCCTTGTGAATGCACTGGATTATAGAGACCCTTATACCAAGGGACATTCCGGCCGTGTTGGCGATATGGCACTGGAGCTTTCCAAGATGATGCGGTTGGATGATGAAACCAGGGAACTGATCCATATAGCTGGGCACTTGCACGATATTGGGAAAATCGGCATATCTGACTATATTCTCCTCAAGGAAGGCGGTCTTACCGATGAAGAATGGGCTGTCATGAAGACACATCCAAGCATTGGATATGAAATTGTCCAGGACAGCAGTCTCATTGAGGTTGGACAGGTGATTTTACAGCATCACGAGCGCTGGGACGGTTGCGGATACCCCTGTGGACTCAAAGGAGAAGAAATACATATTGCTGCAAGAATCATAGCCCTGTGCGATACCATAGATGCCATGTCTTCCAATAGGCCCTATAGAAAATGCTTCGGATGGGATGAGGTGCGCCGGGAGGTAAAAGCCTGTATGGGCACACAATTTGACCCTCGGCTCATGAAGTATGTTGACAGGCTCATTGCCGTATGGAGGCAGTTTGAAGAGACAGGTGAACTGACCAAGGAACGCGTTAGACCGCGGACACAGGAAGCCATATAAGCAGGCGTCATACAAATATTTATATGTCATATGACACACAACTCGAGTATAATAATAAGCGTGAACTGTATTGTGTGAATGATTATGTAAGGAGTGTTATTATGACAAGAATCAATGTGAAGCTGGATGTCATCGAAGCAATGCTGTATTTTTGGAAGGCGACCAATGAGAAGGAAAAGGTTGGAGAAGCCTATATGGCGGATATTACTTCTTATGAAGCAATGAAGCCGCTATATAAGGAAAGCTTTGATCCTGATGCAGCCAGAAAAGTGCTCAGTGCGATCTCAAATCGGGAAATGCTGAATACCCCATGTAAGATTTCACGGAAGTTCTGGAACAACAATATGTGGATGATGGAAGACCTCGAGTATACGGACATGATGGTGGCACCGCTTAAGAAACTGAACCTGGACGCGCTTGCGCAGGAGCTGAGCCAAGCGGGTGCGCCGGAATCCATCGAAGTCCACTTTGTACCAGGACATCATGACGTGTATTATCTGGAGGGCAACAAGGTCATTATCAACTTTTTCAGAGTCAAGCCTGACCTGATGGATGAATCGATTGTAACAATCGAAGACCAGCCGCTGTATGATTTTGTAGCTGAGAAAATAAAAGAGCTTCTATAAAAAACGGAAAAAAACCGGGTAAGCAGAAAAACGGCCAGCCGACATGATGTCGACGAGGCCGTTTTAATTTGCAGAAAACCTGAAAACCCAAAAACCAGAACTCAAGATCTATTGGAGTCCGAAGGGGCTTTTATTGTCTGTTTATCATTCCGCGCTTAATCATACGTCCAATGGATGTTGTCGAAATGACTGCGCAGGCGATTGCTATGGCAACCAGAAAGGTTTCAAGACCTGACTGTATCGCCGCATCATAGTTGTTTTCAACCGATTGAAGCATGGCGTAGTAAAGACCATAGCCCGGAACGAGGGGAATTATGCCCGGAACCACAAAAACCGTACCTGGTTCCTTGTAAACACGCGCAAAGATTTCACCGACAATACCAACCGCAAAAGCACCGGCAAATGCTGCAAATACAACAGATGCGAGCAGGGTCTGCGCGTTGATGTAGACAATCCATCCAATGGCGCCAACAATGCCGGACTGTACGATGTTCTTCTTTGGAATATTGAAAATTACAGCAAATCCCACTGTACATATGAATGCGTATAGAGCTGCTTGAAGCATTACAATACACCTCCTGTAAGAATCAGACTGGCCTGAAGTACGGCTGCTACACCCAGTGCGATTGCTAGTGCCACGCCAAAAGCTTCCGAAAGCTTGGAAACACCGGAAACAAAGTCGCCGGAGATGGTGTCTCGAAGGGCGTTTGTTATGGCAACACCAGGCACAAGCGGCATTAAGGCGCCAATGACAATGACATCTACATTCACAGGGTGTCCGAGGCTCACTGCAATCGAAGTCAGAAGCATTGCTGCCAAAGTGTTGACGATGCCGCCACCCAGATTTTTAAGAAAGAAAGCCCGTGTTCTTTTGGAAATGGCATTGACGGTGAAGACAACCATAAAGCCTACCATAAAGGACAGGACACCTTCCAGGGTATTGCCACCATAAATCAAAGTGAAGAAACCGCTGGCCAGACCACCGGCTGCGTGTTGAAGCAGCTGTGGATAATGCGGAGCTTTGCGTATGGTCTTAAGGTGCGCCAACGCAGATTCTACGGGAATGTTTCCAGCTACGAAATCACGGGAAAACTCATTGACCATGGAAATGATATGCAGGTCGATGATGTTGGCCCTCATTTTTCTAACATATGAGAAATCCTGTCCATCGTAATGATAAGACATGAATATTCCTGTAGGAATTGTGAAACTGTGTACGTCGTCCAGCCCTCTTGATTTGCAGATATGTTCAATGGTTTCTTCAACGCGGTACGTTTCAGCACCATTTTCGAGCATAATCTGACCGGCGTAGAGGGCAATGTCGAGAATGTCTCGAACTTCTTGTTTGCTTAGCATGATGACCTCCTAAAAACATGAGGGAAAATATAGTGATATCTTACCCAAACCAGTGCATTTCAGTCTAGCACAAGTTGAAATTATTGTGAACAGAAAATATCTTGTATAAGGTTAAAACTTAATTAATATTTAGAAATAATTAACATATATTCTGGGGATGTCATGAATATGAGGGTAGATAGTTACAATAACTATAATTTGGCTAGGATTGAAGGCGCGTTTTCTGAGGAGGTGGCTCGGTGTCCAGTACAGAAAGCTTACAAGACGCTTTATATGACCCGAGATTGGAAATTATTAATAATATAGGGGATCCAGTAATCGTTTTTGATGAGGATATTATTGTTTTTGCCAACGCAGAAGCTGTCAATCTATTTGGTTTTCAAGATGCTCTGGAAATGGTTGATTTGAAGCTGAGTGCAATTACTTCGAAGTATGAGAAGAAAAAGGAATATGCCTTTTCAAGGCAGACAGACTTTCTCCATCCAACAATTGACGCCGAGTGTCAGCGCTTCAGGTGGATTCATCTGAAGAAGAATGGAGAGCACTTCTATTCGGAAGTTATCAGTGTAAAGCTGCCTGAAAAGCTCAGACAGCTTTGGCCCGACGCGCAATGCGTCATCATATCTGATTTGAGTTCATGGAACCATCTGCGTTCCAGGGCTGAAATGAGCTTTGTTCCGACGAGAAACCTCATTAACAATATCGATGAGGCCATTCTGATCATCGATCCGGATACAGGACGTATTTTAGAATGCAACTCCAATGCCGCAGATTTTTACGGATACTCCGTAAACGCGCTGCGCACCATGAACATTGGGGATATCAACACACTACCTCCAGAACATATCAAGGAGGAAATGACCAAGGCCAAGGAGGAAAAGAGAGGTCACTTCAGATTCAAGCACAGGATGGCTTCTGGAGAAGTACTCGATGTCAAGGTTCTCAGCGGCCCGGTTCACTACAGGGACAAGGTGGCGCTTTATTCTATCGTTGCACCGACACTCAACGCCTTAAAACCGGCTACTGTGGTTGAACGCAATGTCCTGCCGGCCACAGAGCAGAACATCTTTGAAACGCTTTTCCACGCCCTTCAGCTTCCTGCGGTCATTTTCAACCCGGATATGCGAATTAGGGCTGTCAACACGGCATTTCTCAAAGAGTTCGAATATGGCATTCAGGAGGTCATGAATCGCCACGTCACACCCCTGATTTGTCCATGGGAGTATATTGAAGAAGCGGAGTTCTTTCATGGTCTTGTTCTAAAGGGCAACAATATCTTTGAGGAGATTTTCAGAAAGTCAAAATCGGGCAGGGTGAAAAGCTACCGGGTCAATGCATTTCCCCTTATGTACAAGGGTGGGGTGTCGGCAGTTGTATCCGTATATATGGATATGGACGCTGAGAAACGTGCCTTTACCAAGCTCGATCTTATCAATAAGATTTTTGAAAGCATAGATGAAGGCATGCTGATTACCAACCAGGAAGGTCAGATTATTTGGGTGAATCATGCCTTTCAGAATATTACAGGCTTTAAGTTTTCAGATGCCATTGGCAAGAAACCGTCAATCATGAAGTCAGAACGCCACGATGAGATGTTCTATAAGACCATGTGGCATAAGCTCAAGACGCAGGGCTACTGGGAAGGGGAAATTATAAACAGGCGCAGAACTGGGGAGTACTACCAGGAGTGGCTGACGATTGTTGCTGTGAAGGATAAAAAGGACAGGGTCACAAACTACGTAGGCGTCATGAACGATATTACCAAATATAAGGCGCAGGAAGAAAAAATCCGCCATTTGGCAAAAACGGATGTTTTGACTGGGCTTATGAACCGCGTGACTTTTATTGAGAACGCTACCCGTGAACTTGAGCAGATGGCGGAAGATATGAAGCATGCCTTGTTTTTTATTGACCTGGACGGATTTAAGAAAATAAATGACACCTATGGACACGACCAAGGTGACAAGCTGCTTAAAATCATATCCTACAGACTGGAATCCACAATCAAGTCCAAGGATTTTGTGGCCCGTCTGGGAGGCGATGAGTTCATTGTAATGGTAAAAGATATTGAGCCCGATCTTGTTTCTGACATCGCGAGTCGAATTCTTGATGTGGCAGGGCGGACAATTGATATTGAAGGACACACAATCAGTATGGATGCCAGCATAGGCATTGCCATTTATCCGGATGATGCCAGTACCTTGAAGGAACTGATGAAGAGTGCCGATATTGCGCTCTATCATGCGAAAGAGAGTACTGGAAGCAGCTTCTCCTATTACTCAAGGGAAATCGAGAAACGTTTCAAGCACGCCAATCAGCTTGAAACGTGTCTTAAGGAAGCGCTTAAAAAGGAAGAGTTCTCAGTGTATTATCAGGGAATCAAGGCGAATAACGCGAAGGGGTTTGCCTGTGCAGAAGCCCTTATACGTTGGGACAATGAAACCCTTGGAAATGTATCTCCAAGCATTTTTATTCCAATGGCTGAAAAGACAGGTATCATGACCCAGCTTGGCATGTGGGTGATTGAGCGTGTGTTTAAGGACATCAGGACCTGGGATCTTGACAAGCACCTGCATGACGGGGTTGCAGTCAATATTTCTGTCAGTCAGCTTGAGGATGAGAACTTTGCAAGGAAGGTGAAGTACCTGCTTGAAAGGTATGAGATTCCACCTGAAAAGATCGAGTTTGAGATAACAGAAAGTATTTATATACGGAATTTCGCCCAGGCTGTAGGTGTACTGGACGAGCTTAGAGACCTGGGAATCAGTTTGACCATGGATGATTTTGGGACCGGCTATTCCTCACTTTCCATGATCCACAAGCTCAAGCTCAGCAAGATAAAAATCGACAGGTCTTTCATAAAGGATTTGCCTGACCATGACAAGTCCATTGAATTGACCAATTCGATTATAAACCTTGCCAAGAACCTCAATTTCAAAGTGGTTGCGGAAGGTGTCGAGAACAAGCGGCAGGTCGATTTCCTGTGGGAAAGAGACTGTGATTATATACAGGGATTCTATTTTTCGAAGCCGAACAGTCCAGATAATTTCTTTTCCCTAATCAGCGAAGAAGTCTGATATAATGAAGTTCAGAATTACAAGGGAGATTGAAGGAGTTAGAATGGAAAAGAATACAGTATTAGTTTTTGGACATAAAAATCCAGATACGGATTCAATCTGTTCAGCTATTGCCATGGCAAATCTTAAAAAGCTGGAAGGCGTAAACGCTAAAGCGTGTGCACTTGGTCCGCTACCCCGCGAGGCTAAATTTGTACTCGATACTTTTGGTGTTGAGCCGCCTGAGATTATTGAAAACGTACGTACCCAGGTCAAGGACCTCAAACTCGACCGTGTTAGCCCGGTCAGACCAGGAACCTCGATTCTCGATGCTTACGACATCATGGAGAAGAATGGTGTCAGAACGCTGCCAGTCTGTGATGATGACAATCGTCTGCTGGGACTTCTGACAATGAAAGATATCGCCATGAACCTGATTCGGGGAGATATTTACGCCCTCAATACGAGTACCGATAACATACTCCTGGGGCTTGGCGGCAGAAATCTCAATGGATGCGAGCGGGATATCAAGGGGCGCATACTGGTAATGGCCCTGGACTATCGCACGCTTGAGCAAGAAAGTACGCTTGATGGAAGCTGCATTACCATTGTTGGAGACCGGTATGAGACCATAGAACTCGCCATAGATGCTGGCGTTCAGCTTATAGCTGTTACAGGGAATAAGGACGTTCCTGACGATTTGCTTGCAAAGGCAACGGCAAAGAATATTCCTGTCATATCAGTGGACATGGATACATATACGGTTTCACGAAAGATGACCTCCTGTAACCAGGTGTCCTCTATTATGAGATCCAAGGGAATTGTCACTTTTGCAGTTAGAGATGAACTGAGCGATGTGCAGGACAAGATGCGTACAAGCAGACACACCTATTATCCTGTCATCACGGATGACCATAAATACTTGGGTCTAATCAGCCGAAGTCACCTTCTGAGACCAAGACGCAAGAAGGTCATTCTTGTTGACCACAACGAGTATGGACAAAGTGCGGTTGGTATAGAGGAAGCAAGCGTCATTGAGATTGTAGACCACCATAAGATTGGTGCCATCAGAACCAATGCGCCTATCCATTTCAAAAATGTGCCGGTGGGCAGTACGTGTACAATTCTGTACAGCATGTATTTGGAAATAGGATATGAAATTGACCGTGTGACAGCAGGCCTTCTTATTTCGGGTATCATATCAGACACGCTGTATATGAAGTCGCCAACGACAACCAGTCAGGATATCAGAGCCATCAAAGCTTTGACAGAGCTGCTGGATATTGATTCTGAAGACTATGCCATGACGCTGTTCAGAGAAGGCAGTAAGCTGGAAGGTCAGACTGTCGATGAAATTCTCTTCAAGGACTTTAAGAGCTTTGAGGCAGAAGGTGCACATATTGGGATTGGACAGGTTTTCACACTGGATATTGAACCCATACTCTTGATGAAGGATGACTTTCTCGAGAAGATGAAAATGGAGCATGAACGGTCAAGGAATGAAGTGACCCTCTTCCTGGCGACAGACATTATTCGTGAAGGCTCCTATATGCTTTACTGTGCAAATAATGACATTGTCCTAAAAACGGCCTTTTCGAAGGAACCGGAGCAGGGCATGTTTATCAATTGGATTGTGTCCAGGAAAAAGCAGGTTGTTCCCAATTTGATAGATGCACTTGAACAGTTGAAATTTCAGTCATAACGTGTTTTAATTAGGGTACAACTCTATGCAACAGATACAAGTCCTGAAATAGAGAAATAAAAAAATGAAACTGAGTGATGTGAGTGATTTATACAATGAAAATGACCTACCAGACACGTGCCAATATGGGCATGCTGGACGTGACTGGTGATTTTGAAGCGGCTCTCAAGGCTGCTGCCTCGGAAATGGGTATAACAAACGGCATAATTACGGGATTTACAACCGGTGGTGTTGCAGGCTTATCCATAATGGAATATGACTCAGGGCTGGTAGAGCATGATCTCAAGAATGCCCTTGATATCATTTCTCCCTACAAGGATGCGTCTGGAAACCTGATTCATTATAAGCACCATGAGTCGTGGAATGACGACAACGGTTCTGGTCACATCAAGGCAGCACTTTTGTCGCCTTCTGTTACCGTACCTTTCATTGATGGTAAGATGACACTGGGACCTTGGCAGAACCTGCTACTTGTTGAGTGCGATACGAGAAATCGTGTCAGGGAAGTGATATTCCAAATCATCGGCGAGTAATAGGTGCCTGAAAGCAGGCGCAGCAGGATACTCAAAATGATACATTTGAAAAGATTGGGCATGGCAGTGTGTACCTAGCACAGCCATGTCTTTTTATTTTTGCAAGCGGATGGGGCAGATTGGAAGTCACGCGCAGTATGTTATAATGATTCAAGAAATGAGGTGATTTTGTGAAGTGGAGGTTATGGCTGCCTACAGTGGTCTTGGCAGCAGCAGTACTGGCTTTGTCCCTATTTTCAACTTATCCAAAGTGGGTGGAAGTGGTCTATTCGAGAGCTGTTTACCCTGCCATCGCAAGTAAAATCGCCTGGTTTACGAGACAATTTGGCATGTCGGTTGGGGAACTGCTGATTCCTGTTCTTTTTCTGATGGCACTTTACTGCGTATATCGCATGTGGAGGTCATTTTCCAAGCGACGTGCATTTAGAATGTTGATCATTGCTGTGAACTTTCTGCTTTGTGTTTTCCTCTTGTTTCAAAGCTTGTGGGGACTCAATTACAGCAGGTTACCCATCAAGGAGAGTCTGCAGCTTGATGTGCACCCGAGACCGGCCGAGGAAGTATATGATTTGGCAGTCTGGCATGTCACCAAGGCCAATCAGCTCTGCGCGGGACTGAATACGGAAGTCTTACCGCCACACTTGGACTTATGGTCCGGTTATGAAAATTTATCCGATGCGTACGCTGTCTTTTCCCGGGTAAAAGGAAGGGCAAAGCCACTGATTAGTTCAGTTTTTTTCAGTTATGCCGGTATTGCTGGCATTTATAATCCATTTCTGGCTGAACCGAATTATAATGCCATGCAAAGTCCCTTCATGCAGCCGGTCACAATTGCACATGAGATGGCTCATCTTCAAGGGGTAGCGCGTGAAGACGAAGCCAATTTCATAGCGGTCATGGTTTGTTTGAATCACGAATCGGATTATGTGAAATACTCTGGGCACATGCTTGCAGTCATTCACCTGTTGAATACTTTGTATGATACAGATCCAGAGCTTTGGTTGGCGCTCAAAAACCATATCAGTCAACCTGTCATGGATGATTTGAAAGCCAACAACGATTTTTGGAATCGCTATGATGGGTGGTTCGAAGACTTATCGACAGAGATGAACAACACATATCTGAAGGCAAACGGTCAGGCTGACGGCGTCAGGAGTTATGGGCGAATGGTTGATTTGCTCCTAGCCGCCTTTGAAAAATCCAAGTAAGCGCACACTTTGCAATTGAAGCATTAAAAATTTCGAATTTGTATGATATCATATTGGGTAGAGTCTTTGCAGAACTTGGGGAAAGGGTATTCGTGTCCATGAATTCAAACGTTATCAAAGAGGTTGTCGACAAGACCCTCAAGGCTATTGAGAGCAGTAAGTCAGAAATCTACAAAATTGTTGAAAACGCACGCGTTCAGGTTGAAAGCATTAAGTCAGAAATCAAGGAAGTTCAGGCTGAAATCAGTCAGGTTATCGACGAAGTGGACAGTCTTGAGCGAAAAGATAAGATTATGCGTCAAAAATTGGTTCAGGTGAGCAAACATTTTGACAAGTATAATGAAGAAGATGTAAAAAATGCCTATGAACAGGCTGCAGATATAAGGATTGCCTATAAGATGAAAGAACAGGAGGAGCAAACACTCCGGTCAAAAAGGTCATCGCTTGAGGTAAATCTCAAACAGGCAGAGGAAATTCTTAAAAGTGCCGAAAAGCTTATTGGACAGGTATCGGTAGCTATGAATTTTCTATCAGGTGAACTCGGGCAGGCATCGATGGTGGATGAGGATACTTCATTTGAGTTCGGTGTATCCCTGCTGGAGGCACTTGAGGCTGAAAAAAGGAAAATATCACGAGAAATTCACGATGGTCCTGCGCAGTCCCTTGCGAATATTGTTCTGAAAACGGATATTGCCAAGGCGGTGCTCAGACAGGATCTGAACAAGGGCTTTGCTGAGCTCGACGAACTCAAGGAAACCGTCAGGGATACCCTGAGAGAAATCCGTCACATCATCTATGAACTCAGACCAGCACCGCTGGAGCATAAGTCCTTGACCTTTGCCGTAGAAGGTCTGATTCAGGATTTCAAAAAATACGCTTCGTGTGAAGTCGAATTCAAAGCCACAGTGGAGCGTGCTGATGTTCAAAGCAGTATGCAGATTGCTGTGTACAGACTGATTCAGGAGTCACTCAACAATATCAAGAAGCACGCCCAAGCCAAGCAAGTAAAGATTTTACTGGAGTATTCGCCAAATTTTGTTGTCGTAAAGATTACGGATGATGGAAAAGGGTTTGAAGTTAGTGAAATTTTTGCCGATAATATTATGGGGAACTCTTATGGATTGAAGGGTATGAAAGAACGTATTGAACAAATTCATGGTGTTTTTAAATGTGAAAGCCAGCTGGGCAGCGGGACAAAAATCACATTTAGAGTACCTGTAAGTAAAGAGGTGATGATGGATGTGCGCCGTACCGATTAGAGTATTTATTGCAGACGATCATGCGCTTATTCGACAAGGAATCAAGCGTATTATCGAGTTTGAACCAGACATAGCTGTGGTGGGCGATGCCGAGAATGGCAGCAAGGCACTCGAGCAAATCAGCCTGTTAAAGCCTGATATGATCCTTCTTGACTTCCATATGCCGGATATGACGGGACTTGAAGTCCTAAGAGCACTTACTGATCTGGACCTTGAAACCAAGATTGTCATGCTGACGGTTGCTGATGATAAGAAGACACTTCTCGGCTGCATCGAATATGGGGCAGACGGGTATATTTTGAAGGATTCCGATACTACGGAAATTATTTCAGCAGTGAGAGAAGTCAACCGCGGAGAGTCCTACATTGATAAGCGGCTGGTAAAACTCCTTGTAGAATCCTTTACGGACAGAGGCAAGGACGATGCTGTTGGGCATAAGTTCGGACAGCTGACCGAAAGGGAACGGGATGTTCTTAAGTGTATTTCACAGGGCATGACCAATAAGGAAGTTGCACGACAGCTTTATTTGAGTGAAAAAACCGTGAAAAATTATGCGAGCAATGTGTTCAGAAAGTTGGGTGTCAAGGACCGGGTCCAGGCGACACTTTATGCAATCAACAATAATCTCGTCGAGTTTATGGAAAGCTGAGAAGGCTTCACGTATAAGTAAAATGAAAGAGAGTATGAGCGAATCTGTTAAGAAGAAGAACAGGTCTGCACATGCTCTTTTTTTGTCTAAAACGGGTGCATCGTTCAAATAATTATTATGTTATGGACTTTTAATATCCTTCTAATCTGTTTCTAATTTACAGAGGTTAAACTGAAAAGGAATTATGAGACAAACTGCACATGTGTTAGGGCATATGTGTTATTTTTCTGCTGGACTACATACATTTAGAGCGTTATGGCACTTTTATTTTCAAGGAGGGAACCATGAAAAGGGAAAAAGACTGGGAGGATATACCTGAGCTACAGCAGCCCAAGAACATATTGGGGAAGTGGGCATCGTTCTTCATAGAGAGATACAAGATTGTCTATCTGATGCTAATTGCAATTATGATTGTTGGTACGAGTGCATTTATTGGGCTGCCTAGAGAGCTTCAGCCTGAAATTGTACTTCCTTATGGTCAGGTATTCACACTGTATCCGGGCGCAGCGCCGGAGGAAGTTGAAACACTTGTTTCAAACAAGCTGGAATCAAAGCTTGAAGAAATTGAAGACTTAAAAATGATTTCATCATATTCATTTTCGGGTGGATCGAGTATCTGGTTGGAGTTTGACCAGGGGACCGATATGGAAAAAAGGATGAATGAAGTACGTGAGAAGGTGACCGCAGCACAAAGCGAACTACCTGCGGATGCAGAAACGCCAGAGGTCAATGAGCTTCAGTCCAACAATTCACCGATTATGATTGTCAACATATCCGGTGACTTCACACAGGCTGAGCTTAAAAACTACGCAGAAGATATTGAACAGAGACTGGAAATGGAATCGGTGATCTCTGATGTTCTTGTCATTGGTGGCGTGGAAAGAGAAATCAAAGTGCACATCGATCCAAAGAAGCTTGCCATTTATGGTATGTCCATGGATCAGATCAAAAACAGCATAGAGCTTTCAAACCTCAACTATCCAGGGGGTACGGCAACACTGGATGAGAAAAATTTCAACATCCGGACAGTCGGAGAGCTTGAGAATGTTGAAGCACTAAATGAGGTTATCATCGGCTATTCTGGTTCGGGTCCTATAAAGCTTAAGGATATGGCCTTTATTGAAGATGGCTACAAGGAAGTGGAGTCCTATTCAAGGATGTCAGTTGACCTTGGTACAGATGACCCACATATGAAACGCTCTGTCGCGCTTTCCATTAAAAAGAAGGATACGGCAGATGTCATCAGGACAAGCGCACTCGTGCGCAGTATTCTGGATGAAGGAAAAGGCAATTTGTATCCGGACGAAATGAAAGTACAGGTCAGTGGTGATACGGCTGAGTTCGTAGACGACCAGTTGGGTGCCGTTATGGATAATGCCTTTTCGGGACTTTATCTGGTTCTGGTGGTTCTCTTCCTCTTCATTGGTCTAAGGGAAGCGGGCATTGTTTCAATTGTAATACCGCTTGCCATCATGATGGCGC
Source organism: uncultured Acidaminobacter sp. (assembly GCA_963678925.1). Classification (GTDB taxonomy): domain Bacteria; phylum Bacillota; class Clostridia; order Peptostreptococcales; family Acidaminobacteraceae. Next base: position 3,352,949 of record OY787533.1, read on the forward strand.
TGTCCTTCCTGAGTGCTGCCGATATGACGCTGAATAATATCACCCTATTTTCCATGGTGCTTGCAGTCGGCATGCTTGTTGACAATGGCATCGTTATTATGGAAAATGTGGACCGACTCAGAAGCAAGGGACTTGATTCAAGGCTGGCTGCGGAAGCGGGTACCAATCAGATTGCCCCAGCCATTATGGCTTCGACGCTGACAACCTTGGCTGCGTTTTTCCCGATTGCCTTGACGCCTGGTATCATGGGTGCTTTTGTAAAGCCAATTCCGATTACGGTAATGTTTGCACTGGGATCATCCTTCTTCCTGGCAATTACCATAACACCGGCACTGTGTTCAGTCTTTCTGAGAAAGCCTGTCAAAGCACCTGAGGAAATGTCAGCCCTAAGAAGAAATGCGGTCCGAATAGGATCGGTTGCAATCATTGTCGTTCTATCCCTTCAGGCATTCAAGGGTGATAATGGATACGGGCTGCTGTCTATCGGCTTTGCAGCAATTTTCGGTGGATTCATGTTTATGAAGCAGTACATGAATCGTGATAAGGATGCCCAGCATCCGGTTATCAATATGTATGGCAGGAAACTGTATGGCATTGTAAGCAAACGATCAAGACGCTGGATGCTGATTGGTGCACTTATGCTGGCGTTCGTGAGCAGTATGGCACTGATTCCCCTGGGGGTACTCAAGGTGGAAATGTTTGGGCAGTCAGACTATGACAGACTATACATTGATATTACAACGCCTCAGGGCTCAACACTGGATCAGACCTCTGCTGTGGCTGGGAAAGTGGAAAGACTGCTGTTTGATTATCCTGAAATTGAAATTTTTGTGTCCAATGTGGGGATAACAGGCGCGGACAGCTTTGACTCCTTCAATGGTGCATCGTCAGGTTCACCTGATATAGCAAGATTTACAATAGACCTTTACAGCGCTGATGACAGGGAACGTACTTCCATGGATATCGCTGCGGATCTGCGTGAAAAAGTAAAGCGCATTCCTGGTGCTGAAATTGAAGTGCAGGAGCTTGAAGACGGACCACCTTCAGATGCGCCGGTCTCCATCGGCATTATTGGTGAAGACCTGGTGAAAATGGAGGAAACAGCCAATGTGTTCAAGGGCATCCTTGAAGATTTGGACGGCACGCGAGATGTTGCGACATCCCTTAAAGCAGGTGGACCGGAAATTGAAATCCGCATCGATAAGGAAAAGGCCGCAATCTATGGTCTTGATGAATACACGATTGCTTCAACCATTCGAAATACGGTTACAGGACTCAAAGCGACAACATACAGAAATAACCAGGAAGAAATTGATGTGACCATTCATTCTGGTGCTGACAACATGCAGTCTATGGACGACTTGAATTCCATGTACTTCTACAATAGATTTGGACAGTCCATAAGATTTGATCAGGTTGCGCATTTTGAAGAATCACAGACATCGCCTATGATTCGACACGAGGATGGCCGACGCAGGGTGACGGTAACGGCACAGACTGTTGCGGGTGCCAATACCGTGACAATTATGGACGCCTTTAAGGCCAAGCTTGAAAACACACCACTGCCGGAAGGCATAACTGTGAAATACGGTGGTGAGCTTGGCGATATGCAGGACTCCTTTACAGACATGTTTGTAAATATGATTGTAGCAGCGATTCTTGTCTATATCATATTGGCAGTACAGTTCAACTCGCTGTCGCAGCCTCTGATTATTCTTTTTGCAGTACCTCTGGGGCTGATTGGTGTCATGCCGGGCCTCGTGATTACTGGAAACAGTTTTGGCTTCCTGGCATTCATTGGTGTGGTCGCCCTTGTCGGCATAGCAGTCAATGATGCGATTGTGCTTGTGGATTATATCAATTATCTCAGAAAGAATGGATATGACCTGTATGACGCTGTAGAAGAAACAGGCAAGACACGGTTTATGCCGGTTCTTGCTACAACCATCACCACAGCGGGCGGTATACTTCCAATCACACTTAAACAGGAATTCTTTGGTCCTATGGGCTATGCATTGATTTTCGGATTGATGATGGCCACAATACTCACTCTGGTTGCAGTTCCAACGCTGTATACTATGCTCGAAGAATTCAAGCTCAACGTTCAGGCCAAGAAAGACGCAAAGTCTGAGAGAGCACAGCTACAGACAGAAACCGCAGTGGAATAGGAGGAAACATGATGAAAAGACTATTGATGATACTCATTGGAATAGTACTGCTTTCAGGATGCGCGAACGCGTCTGCCGAAGAAGGCACACCTGAAAAAGAAGTGACAATTGAAAGAAAGGCAGTTGAAACAGCCCTGATTGATCATCAGGAGATGACGGGCGCCTTGACACTGCCGGGAAAAGTTGAAGCCAACAGCGTGAGCACGGTGACCGCGCTTGTGAGTGGCCAGCTGGAAACCCTAAATGCAGAGGTTGGTGATTTTGTTGAAGCCGGTCAAGTTCTGGCGCAAATCGATGATGAGTTCGTCCGACTTCAAAAGAATCAGGCAAGTATAGGAAACAGCCTGTATAATCTATCTCTTGAGTCAGCCAAACGGACCTATGAGAGAACATCGGCCATGTATGAAACCGGTGCAATTACGAAAGCGGATTATGATAATGTTACGGATATGCTGACTAAAGCCAAGCTTGATTATGCCATGGGTCAGAATGCGATGGATCAAATTGATTATCAGCTGAAAAATATGACAATCAAGGCACCTTTCAGCGGTCTTGTTTCAGCAAAGTACCAGGTAGCGGGCGCTTCAGTAGGACCGGGTACCCCAGTTTATGAAGTGGTCGATATTAAAGGTGTTATCGTTGAAGCGGGAGTAACCGAAAAGGACATCAACCGTCTGGAAAAGGGCCAGCAGGTAAAAGTTGCTCTTGCATCTGCAATGGCAGAGGTAGAAGGACGCGTTGAAGGTGTTGGCCCGGTTCCCGGTGAAGATGGGACTTACCCTGTACGCGTTCGCATTGAAAATGAAGACGGTAAGATCAAGCCTGGGATGTATGCAGAGCTTGTTATTGAAACCGAGGCAGCTGTAAGCGTTCCTGCCATGCCTAAAATTGCTGTTCTCCATGAAAATGGTGAAGACTATGTTTTCATAGTTGAAGGTGAGACGGTACGCAAGGCACAGATTACAAAAGGGGTTTCCTTTGGAGACTACTTTGAAGTGGTCGACGGACTTGAGTCCGGTGATCAGGTTGTTGTATCCGGACAGGCATACCTGAGCTCGGGTGATTATGTGGATGTTGTTGAGTAACGGCTTCATGCCTTTGAAAGCATGCTGAAAACGTTAGAAAATAAATAGGATTGATTTTAAGCAAGCTGAACAGGAGCTGGGAGACAATATGTTTCCCGGCTTTTTTCGATTGCAGGGAAAATGCCCGTCTTCATTTTGAAAAGCAGACGCTTAGAGCTTTGTAGATGGCCGGTGGCGGGTTGTATGACGACCGAAGGGTGATTTGGTCGAAAATAGTCGTAAATGCCCCTGTATTGGGTAAAAGTATAATGGGATTGATACACGGTTTTCTTCTTAAAAGGAGTTGAGAAGATTGGATCAAAGAGAACTGCTCAATAAAATTATCAATCACAAAATGGTGCTTCAGCTTTTCGAAGCTGAGCAGACACAAGGAACCAAAGCAGATCACATTTTCACGCGCAATCAGATGCATCTGATTGAGCATGCCAGGAAAGAAATGGGCTCAGATCTTTTAGTTGCTGCACTGAGGGCGCAGATTGCGTCCGAAGAGGAAATGTTTCATATTCTCAACGAGCACTGATGCAATTTGGGAGGGGTTGCAATGAATACAGACGGTCGGCTGATGCAGGCATATGAGAAAGCTAAGGAAATGGAAATTGACGACACGTCTAGGCTGATATTCATGAGTGATGTTCACAGGGGTGACAACAGTATTTCTGACGAATTTGCACATAATCAGAATATCTATTATCATGCACTGAATCATTATTTCAATGAGGGATATACTTATATCGAAGTTGGCGATGGTGACGAGCTATGGGAGCACTCAAAATTTGAACATATCAGAAGTGCCCACAGTGATATTTTCTGGTTGCTCCAGAAATTTCATTTTGCAGGCAGGCTGAAAATACTCTATGGAAATCACAACATGCATTTTAGAGACAAATCGTTTATTCAGAAGAATTTGCATAAGTACTTTGATGAATATTTGGAACAAAAAGGCGAGCTTTTCCCAGATATTGAAGTTGAGGAAAGCTTGATTTTAAAGTGTAAAAATACCGGACAAGAGATATTTGTGGTGCATGGTCATCAGGGGGATATGCTCAATGACCAGCTTTGGCGCATGTCCATGCTGTGGATGCGCTACTTCTGGAGAATCATGCACATCATTGGGTTTAGAAACCCGGCGAGTCCTGCCAAGAATCGGGCCAAACGCCATAAGATTGAAAAGAACTTTACGCGGTTCATAAACAGACATGGTGTTATTCTGATTTGTGGACATACCCATAGGCCTAAGTTTCCAAATCCGGGAGAGGTCCCCTATTTTAATGACGGATGCTGTATACATCCAAGGTGTATCACGGGTCTGGAAATTCTGGAGGGAAAAATTATGCTGGTTGACTGGCGTGTGCGACCAGATGAGAATGGGGCGCTGTTTATCAGTAAGAAAATTATTAGAGGTCCTGAAGCCATAGAGTCTTTTTCTCTAAAATAGGCAACTTGGGCTTGACATGTAACAATCGTTCTAATATAATTAACGTGAAAATAATTTTAATGAATATTAGGAAAAGATTTCTGAATTGAAAGGAAGTGGGCATAATGAAAAACTCAACAATTTTGAACGGCGCCACTTCAGTGATATATATGTAACGTTATTCAAGTGAATATCGTCATGGATTCTAGAGCTGATGTGGCAACGTATCAGCTTTTTTTAATGCAAAATTTGAAGATTAGACAATGACTTTATTCTAAGGAGAACGTTATGAAAATGAAAACAAACTGGGGCGATTTGACGCTTGAAATAATGATGCAAATAAGTGATACAGACAACCTGCCAATGCGTATCCTGCGCAGTGCCAATGGCCTATATGCCCTTGGGGCGGAGGAGGCACATCTGATGGGGGTCGCTTCTGGAAAATTGGCCGCCAGACTCGTTGAAGAGGATAATGCCCTTTGTGTTGGTGATTGGGTTCTCGTCGAGCCGGGTTCAGGAGATGGACAGGTTCGCATTTTGGATTTGCTCCCAAGAAAGACCACTCTGAGAAGAAGGCATGCGGGTACGGGCGTAAAGCTCCAGTACATGGCGTCGAACATTGATACCATTTGCATATGTACATCGGCCAACAGTGACTTGAACTTGAGAAGGGTAGAACGATTTTTGACAATTGCGCGTGGAAGTGGCGCTGATGTTCTGATTGTACTTACAAAAATGGATCTCGACTGTGACCCAGCCACCACGGCAAATGCGCTTCAAAGTCAGTTTCCAGATGTCCCTGTCATACCTGTTGACTATTCGGAGAGGGGCTATGACGGTTTAAGGCACATTTTGAAGCCTGGAAAAACCTATGCGCTTGCAGGGTCTTCAGGTGTTGGAAAATCAACACTCATCAATGGCCTAATTGGGACTGAAATGATGCGTACCCATGGGATTCGTGAAGATGACAAGGGCAGACACACAACAACACACAGGGAACTGCTGAGAAGTCCTGATGGCGTCTTTTTCATAGATATGCCGGGAATACGGGAGGTTCAGCTCTACGATGATTCACAAGGGCTTGACATGGCCTTTGGTGAAATTGTTGGTTTGTCTGAGCAGTGCAAGTTCAATGACTGCAGGCATGAAAGCGAACCTGGGTGTGCAGTGCGCCGCGCCATTGAAAATGGTGAGTTAGAGGAGGAAAGACTCCTGAACTACAGAAAAATGCAACGTGAAATGGACTTGTACTGGAAGAAAAAAGGAAGAGAGCGCTTTAAGAGTTCAAGAAAGAAAAACGCGCACAGGAAATAGACTCTCTAATTATATGAAGGAAGAAGGAAAAAGACGCATTGGGCAATATTTGCTCAAATGCGTCTTTGTTTCATTGTCGTGGAAATTCTTTTTATATTTTTTCAAAAGTACTGTCATAGAGTTTGGCAACGTGTTTCCAGTCATATTGTGCGGCATAGGAAGTGAGCTCTGGCTGATGTGCGCTGGGATAGCCTTGCAGGAAATCGCGGATCTTGCCAGTCAGCTCATCGTCCCGATCGTAATACAAGTCTGGAAAATCCTCTGGCGGTATGAGCTCTGGATAGGAAAGACGCCGGGGCAGTATGGGAACCGTCCCCTGATGAATCGCTTCCATAACACTGATGCCAAAGGTCTCGTGATGTGATGTGACAGGTAGAAGTGATGCCTTGTCCAGCCAGTCCAGGTAGGCGCCACGCGTATTGGGCTTGCCAAATGCGACAATATGTTGTGAAAGACGCTTTTCAGCTTCTTTGAAAATACCAGGCGGCTTTTTGCTTGAAGCGCCCAGAACGGCAAGCTTAAAATCATGCCCTTCGCTGGATAGGGTGTATAGAGCATTGAAAAAGGGGGCTGGGTTTTTGTCGTATTCCCACCTGTGTGACCAAAGTATGAGTGGTACATCCTCCTTACTGGAATTTTGGGACTTTGCCGGTCGTTCGTATGAGATTCCGAGCGGCAATACAGCAGTGCGTGATTTCAAGCGTGGCAGGTTGCCTGTGCCATTGAAATCAGGAAGTGCATTCAGAAGCGATTCCAGTGCACTGTAAAAGGCATTCATTTGTGATTTTGAGTTGAAATATACGCGGTCTGCAGCAAGTGCAGATGTGTAATTGATGAATCCGTAGTGAAAATCCCTTGACCGGCGGCTGTCAGTATCTCTATCTGTGTAAGGATAGGACAGCTGGTTCTCGTGGAAGTAGAGTGCGCATGGAAATCTTTTGTTGGTGAGAGCCTTGAACGTTGTCAGGTCAAGCATGTCACTAACCAGAAGCAGTTCGGGTGCATATCCTGAATCGGTGAGTGTGTTCATTTGATCAGCAAGTTCTATTGCTGCGCCATGCATACGCCATTTCCAGTGCCTGCCGGGCAGTGTCAGCAGTTTTACCTGGTGTTGGGAGTGTCTTTGATAGTCACGTGCCCACATTTCGTGTGAGCCAGTGAAGTAGGGTTCGATAAGTAGTATTTTCATAAGAACAGTATACCATGTGTTGGGTGAATGGTAATCATCCGTATGCATAATGACTTGGATTATGCATAGGTCTATACATTATATGCAGGATTGCATAATCGTATATGCAGAATGTTGGTATGATTGTATACATATTTGAACAAGGACGTATTTATAGTGCACTTGGGAAAATTGGTAGTGAAAAAGCATAGTGATGCTAAATATAAGTAAGTAAAATCAATAATAATAAAGAAAACGATTGCCTGAAATATAGGAAACGTTTGCCTATTGAATCGTGAAAAAACACGTGCTATAATCAACCTCAAATATTATCAGAAAATTCTATAATATGAGAGAGTAGAGAGAGATACATGCAATAGGAGGTAGTGATATGAGTGAGAATGGACCAGTTCGACAGGGGCTCTATGATCCATCTACAGAAAAAGACAGCTGCGGCGTAGGTGCGGTAGCAGATTTAAAAGGGGTAGCAACACATGATATTGTCGCGAAAGCGATGGCGGTACTTAAGAACATGAAGCATAGAGGTGCAGTAGGCGCCGACGAGACCACAGGTGATGGTGCGGGGATTATGACACAGATACCGCATCGTTTTTTGACAGAAGAAATGCATGAAGCAGGTATATTGCTGCCTGAAAGCGGTCAATACGCAGTGGGGATGGTTTTTCTGCCGCGTGTACCACAGGCACGTGTATTCTGTGAAGGTATGATCGAAAATATTATCCAGGAAGAGGGCTTGGGTTTAATCGGATGGAGAGAGGTTCCGGTAAGTGTCTTTGAGTGTGGACATTCAGCGCGTGCTACGCGTCCAGATGTCGCGCAGGTCTTTATAGACAGAAACGGACTGGATCCTGTTACGTTCGAACGCAGGCTGCTTATGGTGCGAAAAAGAACGGAAAATGCTGTCAGAGAATCGGGCAATCCGTATTCGGAAGCATTCTATATATGCAGTATTTCAAGCAAGACAATCATTTACAAGGGCCAGATTTTGGGCTATAAGCTTGATGCTTACTATCCAGATCTTGAAGACCCGCGCTACGAATCGGCTATGGCCATCGTTCACGAACGTTATAGCACGAACACATTCCCTTCGTGGAAGCTGGCACAGCCATTTAGATATTTGGCGCATAACGGTGAGATCAATACAATCAGAGGTAATATCAACTGGATGAATGCCCGTGAAGGCGTTATGAAATCAGGCATATTTGGTTCTGATTTTCATAAGATCCTTCCAATCATCGAACCGGGCGGCAGTGACTCTGCTTCGCTTGACAATGCGATGGAGCTGTTTGTTGCAAATGGACATGATATGACATATACGCTGATGATGCTCATTCCTGAGCCGTGGCAAAATGACACGCGTATGTCAGATAATGTAAGGGGCTTCTATGAGTATCATGCACGCATCATGGAGCCATGGGATGGACCGGCTGCGCTGATATGCTCAAATGGTGACCAGGTGCTTGCCAAGCTTGATAGAAACGGACTTCGTCCATCAAGGTGTGCGGTTACGGCGTCGGGCAAGGTGGTAATAGCTTCTGAAACCGGTGTTGTTGATTTTGAAGATGATCCTTATGTAACGAAAGATGCGCTCCAGCCAGGAAAATTCCTTTGTGTGGATATGGTTGAAGGCAGACTGGTTCCAGATGCGGAAATCAAATCTAAGATTGCAGGTGCAAAGCCATTTGCAAAATGGATTGACCGCAACAGACTGACACTGAATGACATTAAGGCAAATCATGAAATTAAGCGTTCCAGACTAGAGACGCGAAAAATAAAAGAAGCGGCGTTTGGCTATACCAGCCGTGAAATCAAAACGGTGCTGGAATACATGGCGACAAGCGGTAAGGAGCCTATCGGTTCAATGGGAACTGATGAGCCGCTGGCAATCCTGTCAGATGAGCCGAATCTGCTGTTTGACTATTTTAGACAGGCCTTTGCACAGGTGACAAATCCACCAATTGATCCCTTTAGAGAGCGTTCGGTTGTATCCCTTAGACAGTTTATTGGATCACATGGACGTCTCCTAGACGAAATAGAAACCAGTGTTGACGGCAAGTACCTCATGATAAAATCGCCGATTTTGTCTTCGCCAGAGCTTGAAGATGTGCGCCACCTCAATGGTGGAGACTTCAGAGCGGTTACGATACCGGCCCTATTCCATACAGACCAGGAAAATGGGCTCAAAGATGCCCTTGATAAGCTCTGTGAACGTGCTGAAAACCTCGTGAGAATGGGACACAACATACTGGTGATCAGCGATCGTGGCGTTGACTATTACAATGCGCCAATTCCGAGTCTGCTTGCGCTGGGTGCAGTGCACCACCACTTGATTCGCAAGAAGCTGAGAACTGCAACGGACATCATTATGGAAACGGGTGAAGCGCGTGATGTCATGCATATGGCCCTGCTTGTCGGCTATGGTGCCAAGGCTGTCAATCCCTACATTGTTTATGAAATGCTCACTGCAACAGATGGCGACGAGAAGGGCTTTGAAAACTATAAAGAGGCGATTGCGGAAGGTATTTTGAAGATTATTTCAAGAATGGGTATTTCCACACTGCCGTCCTACAATGGGGCTCAGATTTTTGAGGCAGTGGGTGTACACCAATCTGTTGTTGACTATTACTTTACTGACACGCCTTCAAGAGTTGGCGGCATCGATCTTGAACGGATCAGTGCAGATGTGCTAAAACGACATGCAATGGCATTTGATGATGATAATGAAAGAAAGACAGTCAAGCAGAAGAAGATGTTTGACCTGAAAGTGGTTGCGAAGCTCCATGATGCTTGCAGAAGCGGAGATGAAGCTGTTTACAGGACCTATTCGGAAATGACTGGCTCACAAAGTATCGCAATCCGCGATTATTTGGAAATGAACTCAGAAGGCGCAATTTCTCTTGATCAGGTTGAAAGCGTGGAGGACATTGTAAAGCGTTTTACAATTTCAGGCATGTCTTTTGGCTCGCTGAGCAAGGAAGCGCATGAGACGATTGCTATCGCAATGAATAGACTCGGCGCGACAAGCAACTCCGGTGAAGGGGGCGAAGATCCAAGACGCTATAAGATGCCAAAGGACGGCAATCACAGCTGCAGTGCAGTCAAGCAGATTGCCTCAGGCAGATTTGGCGTTACGGCTGAGTATTTGGTGAACTGCGATGAAATTCAGATCAAGATGGCTCAAGGCGCTAAGCCGGGTGAAGGGGGTCACTTGCCAGGATCTAAGGTAACGCAGTCCATAGCTGAAATCAGATATGCTCAGCCGGGGCAGGATCTCATATCTCCACCTCCGCATCACGATATTTATTCAATCGAGGATTTGGCACAATTGATTTTCGACATGAAAAACATCAATCCGAAAGCGCGTGTAGGCGTCAAGCTTGTGGCAGGCCATGGTGTTGGTACTGTAGCTGCAGGTGTGGCAAAGGCCTATGCCGACGCTATTAAAATAAGTGGGTCAGATGGCGGAACCGGTGCTTCGCCGGTAAGCTCGATGAAATACGTCGGACTCCCTTGGGAACTGGGTCTTGCTGAGGCACAGCAGACACTGCTTCTCAATGATCTGAGAAAGAGAGTACGCCTTCAAGTTGACGGCAAGCTTAGAAATGGCAAAGATGTTGTTATTGCAGCACTCTTGGGTGCTGAAGAATTTGGCTTCGGAACCCTTGCCATGCTTGCCGTTGGTTGTAAAATGTGTCGACAGTGCCATAAGGGCAGTTGTCCGGTTGGTATTGCGACACAGCTTACTGAGAATAGAAAGCTCTTTAATGGTAAACCTGAGCATCTGATCAATCTTATGCGCAGCATTGCAGGTGAGGTACGTGAACATATGGCAGCGCTTGGGTTTGCGACAATGGACGAGATGATTGGACGCGTAGATCTGCTGAAAGTTAAGGACAACATCGATGGATATGCATCGTATTTCGACTTCGGGCCAATACTTCACAGACCGACCCTGCCAAAGCGCATCTGCGGCAGACAGGTTGAGAAACAGCCACACAAAATTCAAAACGTACTCGACTTGAAAATCATCTCCGAGATCGAGTCACGACCAAAGGGTAAAAAGTACAAGATGGAAGTTGACATCAAGAATACAGACCGAAGCTTTGGTACCATGACAAGCGGTTACCTTGTAGATACAGGTAAAGAAGCTCTTGTTGATATTGTGGCAAAGGGATCTGCAGGTCAGAGTTTTGCAGCTTTTGCAACAAAGGGTATTACCCTAAACCTGGTGGGTGAGTGCAATGACTACATGGGTAAAGGCCTTAGTGGTGCGACGGTATCCATCAGACCAGACCAGCTTGAAGGGTACGCAAGTCAGAAAAATGCCATTGTGGGCAATACGACACTTTACGGTGCAACCAGTGGTGAAGCCTATATTGCAGGTCGTGCCGGTCAACGTTTTGCCGTTAGAAACTCAGGCGTAAACGCCGTTGTTGAAGGCATTGGAAACCATGGCTGTGAGTACATGACAGGCGGCACGGTTCTGATTTTGAACTCAGTAGGCCAGAACTTCGCTGCGGGTATGACAGGTGGCTGTGCATACGTGCTCGACCTTGACAATACCTTGTCTGAAAACCTGAACTCGACACATGTTGAACTGATTGAAGTTCTTGAAAACAAAGACTTCAACGAAATTACAGACATGCTGAACAAGCATATCGGATATACCCAAAGTCCTTGGGGAGAGACCCTGCTTGCAGACTTCAGCAAGTACAAGAACTTCTTCAGGAAAGTATGTCCAAAACACAACTAGCTCATACTACTCATTTGAGTATGATTCCTCTTTTAGGGCACTGCAAGTACATTGCAGTGTCCTCTTTTCGTGAAAAGGCAAAGAAATGCAGGGTTGAATAGGTGGGCGGACACATCATGCGCGCATGAATGTGTCCGCCCACCTATTCAACCCTATATGGCGCGACTAGCGACATGAAGAGTCGCCAGATTGCTCTGTGTTTCTATAGCAAAAACAAAACTGATCCATAACCACGACTAGCGACCAGGGCAATCGAAGATTGCACGGCTCCCCTCCATGAAACCATTAAGTTTAGATAACGCCTAAGACAAAAATAAGACTTTTTTAATGTCTGTGTGCTAGGCTTTTCATATACGGGAAACAAGAAAAGGGATGCCTTTGAAATCGCTTTTGAGTGAAGCTATAGGAGGGCGTATTATGAAATTTAAAGTGTCAAAACATTATAAGATGAGTTTAAGCAGGGAACTGGTGGAGTTCGAAAAGATGGGTGTCATTACAGGTGACCAGCGTGCTGAAATGATCGATGCCTATGAGGTCACCTCTGCAATTGGTCTGACGAGAATCGTTTCCGTTGTTGGCGCGGTGCTTGTTGGCCTGGGCATCCTCACATATATTGCAGGTAACTGGGCCTTCATGAGTCCTATGATCCGCATGATTTTCATTGTAGGCGGTATGGCAGGGGCCTATTTTGGAGCAGAAGCGCTGGAAATATCCTATCCCAAATCTGCAAAAGCCCTGCGCTACATTTCTTTGTTCATCTTTGGAGGCGGGCTTTTTCTGACAGACCAGACCTTCCATCTGAACAGGCCTGTTGCCTTTCATTTCCTCATTTGGTCTGCAGGCTTACTTGCCGTCCTTTGGAATCACAGAGACCAGCTGCTCATGTATTTCTTTCAGCTGCTGATTGTGGCATCTTCCTTGTCACTTTTTGATGTCTACAATATGACGGATGCAGCCTTTTACGCTTATTATCTGGTACTCGTGGCGGGTGTTTTTCTGTCGGTTCGACTCCTGCGCGGGGACTACAGCACACCTTTTTCAGTATTTCTGACTGGACTGAGTATAGTGCTTGCGCTACTGTGTCTCATGATTCAACTCGATATTGAGTTTTTATATGGTGCAGTGCTGATGTTGGGACTTGGTTTACTCTTTATGCTCAAACCAGACATTCTGAATGGATATGAAATGATGACCAAGCAGCTGGGGCTGATGGTTATGGGATTTGCAGGCTTTACCCTGACCTTCGCGGATTCATGGGAGCACGTTTTCAGTGCCGGCAGTGATGCTGCCGCAATTGGATTTACCATCGCGATGATTCTGGGCATGCTTTATCTGGTGAAGAAAAACTACCTTGGCGGGGTGGCCTTTGTTGCCCTGATCATTCTAAGGTATTATTTCGATACCTTCTATGACTTTATGCCAAAATCGATGTTCTTCGTTATTGGAGGCGGTATATTGATTGGCTTTGGCGTATATCTGGAATCCTTGAGAAGAAAGGGGTTGAATCGCCTTGACTAGGGGAAAATGGTTGTCATTTCTAATGCTGCTGGTCCTTCTTATGGTTCAGCTTGTCCCTGCGCTTTTGACCGGTATGCTGGGTGAGGAGATTGTGCTTCATGCGGAGGTTTATGACCCGAGAGACGTCTTCAGAGGAGACTATGTAGCCATTGATTTTACAGCTGAACGGGCATCTGAAGAAATGTTCGAAAGTGTGGAAACTGAGAGAATTCAAGATCTTTACGGAGAAAAGCTCTTTGCACAGGGGGCTGTTCGTGACGGCTTTTGGGAAATAGAGAGCATTGCTTTTGAACGCCCATCAGAGGGCACCTATATTGAGTGCGCGCTGGATTACTATGATGAACGTGCGGGCATTGTCCACCTTGACTTCGGGGTAGATCGATTCTACGTTGAGCAGAATACGGGAAAAGCCATTGAGGATGCCGTGCGTGAAAACCGTCTGGATGCCCAAATGAAGGTGTGGCGGGGCAATTTGATTATGGTGGATACCATTGTCTCAGATCCTCAAAAATGATTTGAGGCTTGACAGACAGGAAGAGATTCGTTATTCTTATCACAAGTTCATAAAGTATTCCTTCAGGGCAGGGTGTAATTCCCGACCGGCGGTAAAGTCCGCGAGCCATTTGGCTGATCTGGTGCAATTCCAGAACCGACAGTATAGTCTGGATGATAGAAGGCAATGAGCAAGAGTATGTTTGCATATTAAGGTCCTGAAACTGTAATGGTTTCAGGATTTTTTGACGATATGGACCATAATATGAATGCTTAGATTCTACCCCCTGGAGTTTGATCCAGGGGGTTTTTATGTTTGCGGAGGTGTGCTGTGAGAGAATCGGACATACAGGAAAGGTTTATGAAACTGGCACTGGAACTGGCGCGTAAGGGAAAAGGACATGTGGAGCCCAATCCAATGGTGGGCGCGGTTTTGGTGCGTGAGGATGAAGTCATCAGTAGGGGATACCACCAGAAGTTTGGTCAGGAACATGCTGAGGTCAATCTTCTGAGCAACTTGAAAAAATCGGGAAGAGGCATCAAAGGTGATGATGTTCTTTATGTCAGCCTCGAACCCTGCAGCCACTATGGGAAGACCCCGCCATGTGCACAGGCGATTATAGACGCTGGTATCAGGAAGGTTGTCGTGGCAATGCAGGACCCCAATCCTCTCGTATCAGGACGGGGAATAGAAATACTCAGGTCTGCGGGGGTGGCAGTGCATGTGGGGCTGCTTGAAGATGAGGCACGGCGTCTCAACAGGCAGTTTGTCAAGCGGATGACGACAAACCTTCCATATTGCAGAGCGAAGTGGGCCATGACCCTTGATGGAAAAATGGCTGCAGATACAGGAGATAGTGCATGGATCAGCTCTAAGGCGTCCAGGGTTCTCGTTCATGTTTGGCGAAACGAGAGTGACGCAGTCCTTGTCGGTGCAGGAACAGTCGAAAGGGATGACCCGCTGTTGACGGTACGTCATATTGATGGCGGCGTTCCCTACAGGGTTGTTCTCGATACCAACTGCAGAATTTCACTAGACGCAAAACTGCTCAACGACGCGCATGTCATGAAGACCATCGTCATAACAAGTCGTGATGCCGATGCTCGGGCCATCGATGCAGTCTCGAAAAAAGGTGCTGCGGTTCAAGTGGTGGACACTGTTCGGGGCAGAGTCGACTTGCGTGGGGCCTTTGAAAAACTGAGGGCAATGGGTATTGAATCCATTCTCTGTGAATCAGGACCAGTGCTTCAGGGTCAGCTGCTTGAAGCTGGACTGATCGATGAAGTGGCCACCTTCATATCGCCTAAGATTATTGGAGGCAGCATACATAGTCCCTTCAGTTCCATTAGGTCAGAAAGCATGACACAAGCTGTTGAACTGGACGATGTCACGGTCACATGTGTTGAGACCGACGTTATGATCACTGGCATGGTCAGAAAGGGGTAGTACAGATGTTTACAGGACTCATTGAAGAAGTTGGGACGGTCATAAGTGCGGTTAAGACAAATGGCGGCATGCAGCTGCATATTAAGGCAAATAAGATACTCCGTGATGTTGCACTGGGGGACAGCATTTCAGTAAATGGTGCATGTCTGACTGTATCGGCGTTTGAAAAGGAAAGGTTCACTGCGGATATTATGCCTGAAACACTTATGGTTACCAGATTCGGTGAAATCACACCCGGTACGTCTGTCCACCTCGAACGGGCACTGCGTGTCGGTGACCGATTAGGCGGTCATTTTGTGACGGGGCATATAGATGCCGTGGGCACACTGGTTTCTTCCAAAAGAGAGGGCGATGCAATCAGATTGCGTATTCAGCACGGCCAGAATGTGTCTGGACAGTTTGTCTACAAGGGATCGGTGGCCATAGATGGTGTCAGCCTGACTGTGGCTGACCTGGGTCAAGACTGGATCGAAGTGAGCCTTGTTGGACATACGCAGAAGGAAACAAGGCTGGCCCACCTGACTTGTGGAGACTCTGTCCACATCGAATCGGACATGCTGCTGAAATATGTCTACCAGCTGACGGGACGCATTGAAGCATATGGTGGTTCAAAGCGTGTTTCGACTACGAATATTTCTATGGAGACATTGTCGTTGAATGGTTTTTTATAAGGAGTTCAGATATGGAAAATATATTTTGCACTGTAAACGAAGCGGTTGAAGCAATTAGACAAGGTGAAATCGTAATTGTTGTAGATGATGAGAACCGGGAAAATGAAGGCGATTTTCTGATGGCTGCCCAAAAGGCGACACCGGAGAAGGTGAACTTCATGATGAAGTTTGGACGCGGTCTGATCTGTACACCCCTGAGCAAGACACGTGCTGTGAAGCTAGGCCTTGAACAGATGGTTCCCAATAACGAAGACCCCCACAAGACAGCTTTTACGGTGAGTGTTGACGGTGTGGGTACGGGCACAGGCATATCGGCGAGCAATCGTTCTAAGACAATTCAAATGCTTGCAGATGGTCAAGCTGGTGCCGGAAGTTTTCAAAGACCCGGTCATATATTTCCCCTCGTCGCTAAGGAGGGCGGTGTCATAGAAAGACCCGGACATACAGAAGCCGCGGTGGATTTGATGCGTCTTGCTGGCTTTTCTGAAGCGGGTGTCATATGTGAAATCATCAAGGATGATGGTGAAATGGCAAGAATGCCAGACCTCAAGGAAATTGCAGATGCCCATGGTCTGAAAATCCTGACAATAGAAATGCTCATTGAACATATGGCTTACATAAAAGACAGGTCCAAAAGCCTCGTGGAGACGGTACTGCCGACGAAGCACGGTGTCTTCCAGCTGCATGCCTTTAAAAACAAGCATGGTATAGAACCGCATCTGGCGCTTGTTATGGGAGATGTGTCTACAGGTGAACCCCTCATTAGGATTCACTCCGAATGTATGACTGGCGACGTCTTTGGATCAAGAAGATGTGACTGTGGTCAACAGCTTGACGCATCTATGAAAGCCATTGCAGATGAGGGGAGAGGCATACTGATATACATGCGTCAGGAAGGCCGGGGCATAGGTCTTGTCGATAAGCTCAAAGCCTACAGACTTCAGGATGGCGGACTGGATACCGTCGAGGCCAACCTTGAACTTGGTCGGAAAGACGATGAAAGAACCTATGATGAATCCATAGCCATATTGAGATCCTTTGGTATTGTATCGGGTCGTCTTATGACCAACAATCCCTTGAAAATGGATGCTTTTTCTGACACCAGTATTGCCATTGCACGCTGCGACTATCTAAAGCCTGAGTACCATGACGAAAACAGATATTATCTGGATACCAAGCTTGAAAAAATGGGACATGTGTTTTAAGAAAATCCTGTGAAATAAGGGCAAAGATTTGCATAATTATACAACTCGAACTTAAGTATTATTGTATTTTGACAAGGAGAGACATATGAGAACAATCGAAGGAAATCTAATTGGTACAGGACACAAATACGGAATCATCGTTGGACGATTCAATGAGTTTATTGGTTCAAAGCTCAAGGACGGAGCTATAGACACACTGGTGCGCCATGGTGTCAAAGAGGAAGATATTGAAATCGTCTGGATACCGGGTGCCTTTGAAATGCCGCTTGTAACCAAAAGAATGGCCAAGTCCGGAAAATATGATGGCATTATCTGTCTAGGTGCAATCATTCGTGGTGAGACAGCGCATTTTGAGTTTGTGGCTTCTGAAAACGCCAAGGGGATTGCGTCGGTTATGCTGGAAGAGGAGATTCCAGTTGGCTATGGCGTGCTGACTACTGAAAACTTGGAGCAGGCAATTCACAGAGCTGGTACAAAAGCAGGGAACAAGGGTGCAGAGGCAGCACTGGCAACACTTGAATCCGTCAATGTTCTCAATCAGTTCAAGTAGTCGGACACGTGCTTGGAACGAAAGCGCGACCACATTAAAATAGACAAAATTAAAGGCGCAGCTCATGGAGCTGCGCCTTAGTTTGTCAACTGAGTCGACAAACTGTACCCAAACGATTCTTTGCAATGCATTATGCTTTCTTATAGTTTCATCATATAGGAGGTTTGTGGATTACATACCCATAATGTAAGGAATATCACTTATATTGCACTTTTATCGCTCTTTAAGGGTTTCCTCCTGTCAGCGAGTGCCGTATATTCTACGGGATCATTAACCGTCTTGAATGCAGGACGGATAATCTTCTGATCGCTGACAATCTGTTCAATTCTGTGTGCACACCAGCCAGCAACACGAGCAGTCGCGAATAGCGGCGTATAGAGTTCGTGAGGTATGCCAAGCATTTCGTAGACGAATCCTGAGTACAAGTCCACATTGGCAGCAATAAAGGCATCTGGCCCTTTCAGTTCAAAGAAGAGCTCTTTGGTGAGCATTTCAATGTTCTTGTAGAGGTTGTAGTCCTTAATGGCATTTTTTTCGAGCGCGAGCTCAAAAGCCTTTTTCTTTAAGAGCTCTGCTCTAGGGTCCGTTTTGGTGTATACAGCATGGCCCATTCCGTAAATCAGACCTTCGCCATTGTAGGCTTCCTTCTTCATGATTTTGAAGAGGTAGTCCTTAAGTGCACCTGTGTCATCCCAATTTGGGACATTGCTTCTGATGTTCAGAATCATCTCTCTGACGCGGTTGTTGGCACCTCCGTGCTTGTGTCCCTTAAGTGAACCAACTGCAGTTGCAATGGATGAGTAGGTGTCTGTTCCACTTGACGAAACAACATGTGTTGCAAAGGTGGAATTGTTGCCGCCGCCATGCTCTGCGTGGATGACGAGGGACAAATCAAGAGTTTCGGCTTCCACTTTTGTATATTTGTTGTCAGGACGAATCATGTGTAGTATGTTTTCAGCCGTACCCACACCGCTGATTGGCTTGTGGATAAAGAGGCTCTGCTTGTCGAAGTAGTGATGTTTTGCCTGATAGCCATAGGAAATAATGGTTGGAAACTGTGCGATGAGGCGTATGCTTTGCTCGAGGACATTTCTCACACTCGTATCATCAGGATTGGCGTCATGGGAATAAAGTACAAGAATGCTTCTCATGAGCTTGTTCATAATGTCCTTGCTTGGGATTTTGAGAATCATGTTCTCTGTAAATCCGTCAGGAAGCTCGCGACAGGCATCGAGCAGATGTGTGAATGATGCCAGCTCGTCTGCGGTCGGTAGCGTTCCGAAGAGCAGGAGATATGCGGTTTCTTCAAAGCCTCGGCGATGATCCGTTTGAAATCCGTTTACAAGATCGCTGATTTCTATACCACGATAATACAGCCTGCCGTCACAGGGAACTTTCTTATTGTCTTCCATGTCGTATCCGATGACATTGCCGATTTCAGTTAGGCCTACCAGGACACCGGTACCGTTGCTGTTTCTCAGTCCGCGCTTTACGTTGTATTTTTCATAGTACTCAGAATCAATCAGATTGTTGCTGCTGGCCTTTTGAGCCAAGTCGTTCAGCAGCATTTGGCTTGCTTCGGTTTTCACTTCAATCACCTCCGTAGATTTTATTCAATGTATTTTATGATTTCTGCTGTGAGAGCCTGTGTAGTGGATGTACCGCCCATATCCGGTGTTAGAATCTTGCCTTTAGAGAGGACTTTGTTGATTGCACTGCGAATGCTTTCTGCCTGTGTGCTTTTGCCCATATGGTCCAGCATCATGCATCCTGATCTCAGCAGTGCGATTGGGTTTGCTTTGCCCTGTCCAGCAATGTCAGGTGCTGAACCGTGTACAGCCTCGAATATTGCAAGATCCTGTCCCACATTGGCGCCGGGTACAAGTCCTAGGCCGCCGACCAGTCCTGCACAGAGGTCGGAAAGGATGTCGCCATACAGGTTCATGGTAACAATGACATCGAACTGGCTTGGATTCATGACAAGCTGCATGCACATGTTGTCAACAATCACTTCCTTGGTTTCGATTTCAGGATACTCCTTGGCTATTTTTCTGCCTATTTCAAGGAAAAGGCCATCTGCAAGCTTGAGGATATTTGCCTTATGTACAATGGCGACGCTTTTCCTGTTCATTGCTTTAGCGTACTCGTATGCCTTTCTGATAATGCGTTCAGAGCCTTTTGACGTAATGATCTTCTTGGCTTCCATTGTGCCGTCTTCAAGGGCCTCCTCTATTCCGATATAAAGACCCTCCGTATTTTCTCTGAATATGACGAGGTCGATATCTTTAAAAGGTGTGGCAAGTCCCGGCAGCGTCTGGACAGGTCTGATATTTGAGTAAAGGTCGTACTTCTTGCGAAGCATGACATTGATGCTTCTAAAGCCGCTTCCTATTGGGGTCGTAATGGGACCCTTGAGGGCGATTCTATTCTTTTCAATACTTTTATATACAGAGTCGGGAACGAGTTCGCCGGTCTCGTCATAAACGTGGGCACCTGCATTTTCAATTTCCCAAGAAATATTCGCACCGCTTGCGTCGATGATTTTCTGTACTGCATCTGCAACTTCTGGGCCTATACCATCACCTGGTATGAGTGTAACTTTTGTCATTAGAATAGCCTCCTTTTATTAGTGCGTGTATTATTGTATACGATTATACAGATATTGTTACAAGAATGTCAAGTTTATTCATAAGTATTTTTTTATATACATAAGATTGTTGAAAGCTTTGAAAATACTCGGATAAAAGACACTAAAAAAGTGTGGTTTATGTCCGTTGATAGATAATAGACCTAAATGAGAAGAATATTGACAGATTGGGCGAAGGTCATTGAAATTTAAAGTGCTATAGTATAGAATGGGTAAGGACAATTTAATCAGTTACGAATTTGACGAAGAATGGTTCGCATTCGTAAATTAGCTGGTTCTCGTGTAAAGAGATGAAAATGGGAAGCTCGGTTGAAGTCCGGCGCAGCCCCCGCTACTGTAATCATGGATAATAGGCTCTTGAGTCCACTGGGTTGATCCCCTGGGAAGGCGAGCTTATTAATAGGAAGTGAGAGCCAGGAGACCTGCCAGTTAATGTTTAATATGCTTCGGTGGGAAGTTTTATTGAATCAATAGAAAACCTGAAAAGGCTTTCCAAATTCATAAAATGAGCATCTGCCAAGGCAGGTGCTTTTTCAATTTATAAAAACAAGAGTAGTACCGGGAACACATAAGGGTGAGTTCAAATGGAAATTTTGGTAGTGAGTGTCAATCATAATACGGCAGGCGCACAGGACCGGGAAAAAGTAAGTATGACAACGAGCCAGCGTATCGATCTCATGAATGATCTTTTAGATGAAGGAATTCATGAAGTGATCGCGCTGTCGACATGCAATAGGACTGAACTGTATGCAGCAGTTCCGCGCAGCGAGAAGAGAAAGTATCTTGAACTGCTGACGCAGGTGTTTATGAGCAAATCAAAGGATGTTGCCTTTGAAGCCTGTATTCAGAGAAGCTCAGGTGAACGCGCAGTTAAACACATATTCAGAGTGGCAGCTGGACTTGATTCAGTCGTCATTGGTGAAGATCAGATTCTAGGGCAGCTAAGAGACGCCCATGAGTTGGCACTGGATATGGGTGCGTCCGGGAAGTTTCTCAACAGAACCGTGCGCGATGCTATTGCCACTGCAAAGCAGATTAAAACAGAAACTAAAATTTCAGAAGAACCCATTTCAGTCTGTTCCATCGGGATCAAGTTTGTTGAACAGGGGCTGGGCTCTTTAAAAGGAAAGCGTGCGCTTATCGTGGGTACGGGTAAAATGGGCAGACAGGCCTTGTCATACCTGAGCGCGATGGAGCTGGAGTCGCTTACCATGACAAACCGAACACACCATAAAGGTGTTGAGGTTGCAAAAAACTATGAGAATGTAGATGTGATTCCATACGAGAATAGATACGATTATCTCGATAAGATAGATATACTGATCAGTGCAACAGGGTCGCCGCACGTGATCTTTAAGGAAGAACTTGTTCCACCGCTTCAAAACCAGCTGACGGTTCTTGACATGGCGATTCCAAGAGACGTGGAATCGACCCTGGCTAAACGTGACGGTGTTACGGTTCACGTGGTTGATGACCTCAAGGCAGTTTCTGATGAAAATGCCAAGAAACGCAAGGAGCTCAGTCTGATAGGCGAGGTGATGGTCGACAAGGCGGTCGACGCACATATGACATGGATGCTGACAAGTCGTGTGGATCCTGTCATCAATCAGCTTGCGGCTAAGCGAGAGCATATCTGCAGTGACACACTTGATATTCTTCACAAGAAAATCAAGCTTGACGAGAAGGAAAAAGCCCTTCTTGAGAAAATGCTTCAAAGCGCATTGAAACGCATGGTGCGTGAGCCTATTATCAATTTGAAGAAGATTGAAGATACAGATCAGCAGGACACGGCGATTGATGTTGTGGAGCACCTGTTTGATTTTAGGGAGAAGGTTCAATGACGTATCCGGTTTTCTTGGAACTGAAGAATGTGAACACAGCCATAGTCGGCGGCGGACGCATTGCGCTTCGTAAAATTAGAAAGCTCATGGTAGCGCAAGCGCAAATTCGTGTCATTGCACCTCATATTATTGAAGAAATCAAGGCACTTTGCGAAACCTATGATAAAATTGAAATCATCGAGCGTGCATTTTATGTTGAGGCGCTTGAGGGCGCCACGCTGGTGCTTCTGACTTCAAGCTGTCAGGAGACAAATGCACTTGGAAGTACATACTGCAGGGAAAATGGGATTCTATTCAACGACTGCATGGACTCGGAAAGAAGCACCTTTCGAAATGGTGCGGTTCTCAGACGGGGCGAGGTTGAGGTTGCCGTCGGAAGCGGCGGAAAGAGACCTGGTCTTTCAAAATGGCTTTGTGGCCGTATTGAAAAGGCAATGCCGGAGAATTTGGAAGAAATCATTGCTTATTATGACCAGCTGAGAAAAACAGCAAGAGCGTCATACGACGACAGCAAGCATAGAGAAAAGTATATTAAAGAAACGTTTTCAGCATATTTGGAACAACTGGAAGGATCAAATCATGAAGATTAAAGTAGGAACACGTGGAAGCAAGCTTGCACTTACTCAGACGAACCATGTCATTGACATGCTGAAGGCTGCACATGCAGGACTGGAAGCGGAAGTGGTGATCATAAAGACCAAGGGCGACAAAATACTGGACAAGCCGCTTGATCAGATTGGTGACAAGGGTCTGTTCGTCAAGGAAATCGAAGTCGCACTTCTTGAGGGCGACATAGACATGGCTGTGCATTCCATGAAGGATATGCCGACAGAACAGCCGGAAGGACTTCTGATTGTGGCGCCGCCAAAGCGTGAAGATGCAAGAGATGCTTTAGTGCTCAAAGAGGGTGTGAAGGGTCTGGAGCAAGTCGCAGAGGGCGGTAGCATTGGCACAGGTGCCATTAGAAGAATCAGCCAGATACTCAAGCATAGACCTGATCTGAAGTTTGAACCAATACGCGGAAAC
The DNA here is from genome assembly GCA_963678925.1 of uncultured Acidaminobacter sp. GTDB lineage: Bacteria > Bacillota > Clostridia > Peptostreptococcales > Acidaminobacteraceae. The sequence continues at coordinate 3,376,269 of OY787533.1, forward strand.
GTGGAAACACGTATGAAAAAGATTGAAACAGAAAACCTTGAAGGTGTGGTTCTTGCTGCGGCAGGCCTGAAACGCCTTGGACTGGGTGAAAGAATCACAGAGCTTCTTGAACTCGACGTTGTCCTTCCATCACCGGCACAAGGCATTCTGGCGATTGAATGCCGTGAAGACGATGAAAAAATGCGTGGTCTGCTCAGGACCATTGCAGACAAAGAAGCGGGTATTCAGGCAGGGGCCGAACGGACCTTCCTTGAAGCGGTAGACGGTGGCTGCCATATACCGGTAGGCGCTTATTGTCACGTAATGGGAGATACTGTTAAGTTTGATACCATGTTAGGTGTGCCGGACGGATCCAAGCTTTTTTATGATTCATGGGAAGGTCCTGTAGAAGGCGTTGTTGAAGCGGCTGAAAAGATGGCTGCAAAATTGAAGGAGGCAGTTCATGGGTAAGGGATATGTCTATTTGATAGGCGCGGGTCCTGGTGATCCTGAGCTGATGACACTTAAGGCCATGCGTGCTTTAAGAGAGTCAGACGTCATTGTGTACGACTATCTGTCAAACGATAGAATTCTCAGTGAATGCAAGAAGGACGCTGAGTTCATATATGTTGGAAAGCAGGCGGCAAACCACGCAATGCGTCAGGAAGACATCAATGCCCTGCTTGTTGAGAAGGGCAAGGCGGGACACACAGTTGCGCGTCTCAAGGGCGGAGATCCTTATGTCTTTGGCAGAGGTGGCGAAGAAGCTGCTGAACTGAGAGAAAACAGTGTGGCATTTGAAACGATTCCCGGCGTGACATCGGCAATTGCAGGACCTTCATATGCAGGTATTCCTGTAACGCACCGCGGCGTGTCAAGATCCTTCCATGTCATGACCGGACATTTTAAAGACGACTATGCAGAGTGGGATTGGGACGCGCTTACAAGACTTGATGGCACGCTCATATTCCTCATGGGTATTGGAAACATTCCACGGATTACCCAGGCGCTTATTGAAGCGGGCAAACCTGCAGACACACCAGCTGCTGTAATCAGATGGGCTACCTATCCGGTACAGAGAACTGTGACGGGCACCCTTGAAAATCTGGCACAGCGTGTTGAAGAGGAAGGCATAAAACCACCTGGTCTGATTGTGGTTGGACCGGTAGTATCCTATAGAGAAGTACTCAGCACTTTTGAAAACAGAGTTCTGTTCGGCAAGAGAATCATTGTGACAAGAAGTCGCGCGCAGTCAGGGACGCTTTCTGGTGCCCTTGCAGATTTGGGTGCAGAGACACTTGAACTTCCAATGATTAGAATCGAAAAGGAACCGGTTGCGGCGTGGCAGGCTACGGTCGCAGACTTAAAGGTGTATTCATGGACAGTCTTCACCAGCCAGAATGCGGTGGAAGCCTTCATGAACGGCCTGTTTGAAGCCGGTAAGGATGTCAGAGCGATCGGACATATGAAGATTGCTTCAATTGGATCGGGGACCAGGAAAGCCCTGGAGGCTTTTGGCCTTGTACCTGATTTTATTCCATCCAGAGCCATTTCGGATGTTCTCGCCGAAGAAATAAAGCAGCATCTGACAGCAGATGACAAGATTCTGGTTCCAGCGGGAAATCTTGCATTGAAAGTACTTCAAAATGAATTACGTTCCATTTGTAGTGTCGACATGCCGATTGTCTATAATACGGTAGTCGGGGAAGAATCATCTGATCATCTCAAGGAGGTACTGGAAGGTGGTATAGACGGCATCACTTTCACCAGTGCTTCAACGGTTAAGAACTTTAATGCGTTGATTGAAAAATCAGGACTTGAATGGCCTGACTCAAAATGTTTCTCCATTGGACCGAAAACCTCAGAAATGCTCAAAAAATTGGGGATTGAGCCTATAGAAGCTGAGCGTGCGACAATTGATTCGTTGGTTGAATGTGTTGAAAAAATTTTGAAATGAGGCGTGAAATATGAAATTAGTAAATAGGCCAAGAAGATTAAGACAAACAGCGGCAATCAGAAATATGGTCAGAGAAACGAAGTTGACAGTCGATGACCTGATTCATCCAATCTTTGTCGTTGAGGGGTATGAAGTTAAAAGTGAAATATCATCCCTGAAGGATGTGTATCATCTTTCGGTGGATATGCTTGAAAAGGAAGTCAACGAAATTCAGGCACTGGGGATCAATGCAGTAATTCTGTTCGGTGTTCCGGCAACAAAAGATTCAGTCGGATCTTCCGCTTATGATGATAATGGCATCGTCCAAAGGGCAATTCGTGCCATCAAGGCTGCAGCACCGGACCTATGTGTCATTACCGATGTTTGCATGTGTCAGTATACGGACCATGGACACTGCGGCATCATCAATTTTGATGAAGAAGTAGATAATGACAAAACCTTGAAGTATCTTGCACAGATTGCTGTAAGTCATGCCAAGGCAGGCGCGGATATTGTGGCACCAAGTGATATGATGGACGGACGTATTGCTGCAATGCGAGAAGGGCTTGATGAAGCCGGGTTTGAGAATACGGCAATCATGTCTTACGCAGTCAAGTATGCTTCATCTTTCTACGGGCCTTTCAGAGCGGCTGCAGACTCAGCCCCAGGCTTTGGAGACAGAAAAACATATCAGATGGATATCCATAACAGGGAAGAGGCACTCCGTGAAGCTGCACTTGATGTTGAAGAAGGCGCGGACTTCCTCATGGTTAAGCCGGCTCTGTCTTATCTGGATATTGTAAGAGAAGTCAAAGATACATTCAATCTGCCGCTTGCTGTTTATAACGTAAGTGGAGAGTATGCCATGATCCGAAGTGCTGTGGATAACGGTATTATGGATGAAGCGGTAATATATGAAATGACAATGTCAATGAAACGTGCGGGTGCAGACCTGATTATCACATATTTTGCACGTTATCTTGCACAGAACTGGTTGTAATAGTTTGGAGGCATTATGAACACATCTAAGTCAAAAGCACTTTACAGTAAGGCTGTAGAAGTTATTCCGGGTGGTGTGAACAGCCCTGTACGCGCATTCAAATCCGTAGGTCTTGACCCTATCTTCATAGATAGTGCAAAAGGCTGTAAGGTTGTGGATGTAGACGGTAATGAATATCTTGATTTCATTGGTTCATGGGGACCTATGATTCTTGGGCATTCAAATGATGAAGTCCTTGGAAACATTGGTGAGATCATAGCCAAGGGTACAAGCTATGGCGTACCATCGCCACTTGAAGTTGAAATGGCTGAAATGATTGTCGATGCATGCCCATCTGTAGAGCGTGTGCGTATGGTAAACTCAGGTACTGAAGCGACAATGAGTGCTCTGCGTGTTGCCAGAGGCTATACTGGCCGTGACAAGATTTTGAAGTTTGAAGGCTGCTATCATGGACATGCTGACAACCTGCTTGTAAAATCAGGTTCGGGTACCATTACATTCGGCGTTCCGACAAGTCCTGGCGTTCCTGCGGGAACCGTTGCCGATACCCTTGTTGCAAAGTACAATGACTTGGATTCTGTTAAGAAGCTCTTTGAAGAATACAGTACTGAAATAGCAGCGGTCATCCTTGAACCGATTGCAGGAAACATGGGTGTGGTTGTTCCAGAAGCGTCATTTATAAAGGGTCTTCGAGAACTCTGCACAGAAAACGGCACGCTGCTGATTGCAGATGAAGTCATCACAGGCTTCAGAGTGGCATATGGCGGAGCCCAGGAAACACTGGGGCTGGAAGCGGACCTCACTTGCTACGGTAAAATCATTGGTGGGGGTCTACCTGTCGGTGCCTATGGCGGACGCAAGGAAATCATGGATGTCGTATCGCCTGTTGGCGGTGTATACCAGGCAGGAACTCTTTCGGGTAATCCGCTTGCCATGTACATGGGCATCCAACAGCTTAAAATCTTGAAATCCAGACCAGAAATCTATGAAAACATGGAAAAGCAGGCCATCTACCTTGAGAACAAGCTAGGTGAGCTGATTGATAAATATGAGCTTAAGGCGCAAACTGTACGCTATAAGGGCATGCTCTGCCTCTTCTTTGCAGAGGGCAACCTGAAAGATTACGATGCCGTGATGAAATGCGATACAGAGTTTTATGCAAAGTACTTCAAAGGCATGCTGGAGCGTGGTGTACTTCTGCCGCCAGCGCAGTTTGAAGGTATGTTCCTGTCTGCGGCACATACTTATGAAGACCTTGATGCGTATATCGCAGCAGCAGATGAAGTGTTTGGTGAGTTGGTGAAATAATGAGTGAATTGACAAGTGGGATAGCTCTTTCAGTCAAGAAAAAGCAAAGACTGCATATCAGCATTGGTGTAGGCTTGTTTATCCTGCTCATCGCAGTGGTTCTTCTATCCGTGGGAATGGGACGTGCAGAGCTTACGCCATCCGTTGTGGCGCGTGTAATCGCTTCACATGTAACTGGAATGGACGAGATTGCTGCTGACATACCTGCACACTTTCAGGCCATAGTCTGGGAAGTGCGTATACCGAGAATACTCAGCGCTGTACTAATAGGTGCCGGGCTGGCGGTATCTGGTGCAATTTTTCAGTCAATCCTGAGAAATCCCCTGGCGGATCCATACACAATAGGTGTTTCCACTGGCGCCGCATTCGGAGCGACTGTGGCGATATTCTTAAACATATTTACACGGTTCTACCTGCCGGTGACCCCCTTTGCCCTTGTTGGGGCATTCCTTTCGCTGATGCTCGTCATGAACATCGCGCGAAAAAATGGGGTCATCAATGCATCGAACCTGATTATAGCAGGTATTATAGTCGGTTCCATCCTTTCAGCCGGTATCAGTTTTCTAAAAAGTGCCGCCGGTGAAAATGTTGCTGCCATTGTGCACTGGCTCATGGGTTCCCTCGCGTCGCGAAGCTGGAATCACGTCATGCTGCTGCTGCCTTTTATAGTAATCGGATGTGGACTGAGCATTGAGTTTGCAAGCCGACTTGATATTATGAGCCTCGGGGAGCGTGAAGCGCGGCATTTGGGTGTCGATCCTCAGCGAACCATGCGCATGTATCTGATCATAGGGTCTTGTCTGACGGCTGTCTGTGTGTCTGTAGGGGGCATTATCGGATTTGTCGGATTGATAGTGCCGCATATGATACGGTTTGGCCTGACATCCAGAAATGCTGTACTTATACCACTATCGACTATAGCCGGTGGCATATTGCTGCTTGCTGCAGATAACATATCACGGGTCATATTTAATGTTGAGATTCCCGTAGGTGTCCTCACGACACTTCTGGGGGGCCCATTCTTCATATGGCTCTTTATGAAATCAGGAAGGGGGAGTAAGCGATGATAGCTCTTGAAAGCATTCACTTCTCCTATACTGGAAGACCTTTTATAGAGGATCTGAACCTGTCCTTCAATCGTGGAGAGATGGTGTCGGTGCTCGGGCCAAATGGTTCGGGCAAATCCACTGTTGTTAAGTTATTAACAGGTGAAATGAAGCCCAAGCACGGTCATGTCCTGTTTGAAAAAGAGGATATAGACTCCATTCCCATACGGGATCTGGCAAGGCGCATGGCGGTCATGACCCAAAACGCCAATGTTCAGTTTCCCTATACTTGTCTGGAAGTGGTTCAAATGGGCCTCTATCCGCACAAGGACCTGGGTGTGGGAATTGATTCCGATGAGGTTGACAATCTGTACCGGCTCATGGAAATGACAGAGACAGATATTTTCGCTGAAAAACTCATAACGGAGGTCAGTGGTGGCGAAGCCCAGCGCGTTCTTCTTACGCGAATCCTGGCGCAGGACACGCCCCTCATTGTTCTGGATGAAGCCTTCAGTGCCATGGATGTGGCACATAGTGTCGACCTGCTGGGCATGATGAAGTCTCTCGTTCAGAAAAAAGACAGAACAGTTGTCGCGGTCATGCATGACCTGAATATGGCATACCTGTTCAGTGACAGAGTGGTTCTCATGAAAAAGGGCCAAATCGTTGCGGATGGCGTTACCGATGAAGTCATGACGCCAGAGAACATACATGAAGTTTTCGGTGTTCATGTTACAAAGGTACCGGGAAAAGGATTCATCATAGATCCGCATACGGGCAGAAGGTTTTAAAAAAGTGTATTGGTGACATAAGTCACTTAATATATCGGCAATAGGCCGGGTCAAGTAATATGTAATCGAAGGGTTACGACTTCCTCTTTAGGCGAAAGCCATTATTAAATAGATGAAAACATATCAAATAATATTTACTGTATTTTAGGAGGATGTAACATGAAAAGAATTATCGCACTAATTATGCTTCTGACACTTGCCCTGGCAGGATGTGCTCAGTCTCAAGAACCGGACACGGACAAATCTAAGCGTGCCATGCTGGTTGTAAGCTTTGGTACAAGCTATGCAGATACAAGAGAAGTCACAATTGAAGCAACAGAAAAAGCCTTTGTTGAAGCTTACCCTGACTACGACGTAAGAAGAGCCTTTACTGCACAGATCATCATTGATGTTCTGGAAGAGCGTGATGGCATTGAAGTGGATAACATCACAGAAGCCCTTGAGCGTCTGAAGTCAGAAAAATACTCTGAAGTTATCATTCAGCCAACACTGGTTATGAATGGTGCTGAGTACGAAGAAATCATGGCTGCTGTAGATGAGTACGAAGAGGCGTTTGACAAGCTGGTAGTGGGCAATGCACTTCTGACAAGCCACGAAGACTATGAGCGTGTTATTGAAGCAGTTAAGCCTCAAATAGGCGAAGTTGCTGAAGATGAAGCTGTAATCTTCATGGGTCATGGTACACACCACTATGCTGATGCAACGTATGCTGCCCTTGATATGCGTTTCAAAAACGGTGGCATGGACAACGTGTACATGGCAACTGTAGAAGGCTATCCGCTGCTTGAAGACGTTCTGCCTCAACTGGAAGCTAAAGGAATCAAGAAAATCACTCTGATGCCTTTCATGCTTGTTGCGGGTGACCATGCCAACAACGATATGGCTGGTGACGAGGAAGACAGCTGGAAAATCATGCTTAAAAAAGAGGGCTATGCTGTAGACACATACCTGCATGGTCTAGGTGAACTGAAAGAAGTGCAAGAGCTATTCGTAGAGCACGCTGAAGCTGCAATGCACGGAGAAGAACACGCTGAATAGGGGTGTAATTTTGAGAAATGTCAAATTTAAGACGCTGGCTTGGGCCAGCGTCCTTCTTCTACTGGTTATATTCATCGGTAGATATTGGATTGAACGGGGTCTGGATAAGGTTGATTTTCTGGATACAAGAGAATATGTCATTGATTTTGTAGACGATTCAGGACGCAGGGTGAAAATGGAGAAACCAGCGAGTAGAATCATCTCGCTCTACTCTGCACATACGGAGAACCTGTTTGCCCTGGAGCTTGATGCTGAAATCATTGGTGTGGGAACGTCAGAGTCTTACCCAGTCGAGTTTCTTGACAAGAAGGTATACGACTACAAGTCAGACCCTGAAAAGGTCATAGCGGCAGATCCTGACGTGGTGCTTATCAGACCATTTATTGAAAGAAAACAGCCGGATTTTGTTGAAGCAATCAGACAGTCCGGTATTACGGTCGTGTCTTTCTATCCTGAAACACAGGAAAGCTTCGATGACTACATCATGAAGCTTGGGGTTGTGACAGGCAGGGAAAAGATGGCTGAGAGAAAGCTGAAAGCGTTCCACGAAGAGCTTGACGCTTTGGCACAACTAACGAAGGATATTGAACCGAAGGTCAATGTGTTCTTTGAATCTTCAGATGTGGAAATCAAGACGGTAACAAGTGATTCCATGGCTGCGCGTGCAATTGAAATTGCCGGTGGCATTAATATTGCTTCCGATGCAGAGTCGATTACTGAGGGCTCTTCAATTGCTGCATATGGACCAGAAAGAGTCCTTGAAAAGGCTGATAAAATTGATGCCTATGTAACACAGCGGGGTGTGATGGGAGCCGGTGGCAACCTGCACACGATTTCCATTAGACCGGGCTTTGATACGATTAAGGCGGTTCAGGAAGGCCGCGTTCTGGAGATCAACCAGAAAATCATTTCCTCACCAACCTTCCGACAAGTGAAGGGTGCCAACGAGCTGGCACGTTTCTTCTACCCTGAAATCTTCGACGATATTTCAAGGTTCAAGACATCAGAGGCCCTGAATAGGGTGGATGCAGCGGAACTATTGGTAAGATTTGCCCATAAGCCTGTATTTGCACCAACATCGTCTTATTATGACAGTGTGTATGAAGGCCATACTTATGGCATGTTTGAAGATGTTCCTACTTCGCATGAACGATTTGACTTTGTGGAAACCGCATTGCAGTCAGGGTATATGGAAGGCTTCAAGCGTGAAGAGGACAATGAGGAAATTGAATACTTCGATACAAAAGGGTACCTGACCAGAGATGCGTTTGCGAAGACACTCTTCCTCTTCTATGATCTGGTACCAAAATCAGAGCATGTTGAAGTGCTTGATATCGATGATTGTGATAATGCAAGAATAGTAAATGCGCTTGTGGATTACGGCATTCTTGAGCTGGAAGATGGAAAATTCAACCCAGATCGAGCGGTAACAGGTGCTGAGGTCGTTGAAGTACTGGAGAATATCAAATGATTCAAATAGATACCTTAAGAAAAGAATACGGTGATATTGTTGCAGTCAACGACCTGTCCCTGGAAATCGAAGACGGCAAGTTCTTTGGACTTCTCGGACCCAATGGCGCTGGAAAGACAACACTTATCCGACTCATGGTCGGGCTTATTGCGCCCGACTCAGGTGCTGTGCGCATAAATGGAGACCTGATTCATAGAGATGCCAATGCGCTGAAAAAGAAGCTGGGCATTGTGTCTCAGCATGTCAACCTCGATAAGGAACTGACCGTATTTGAAAATATGGAGTTTTCGGGAAGAATGTATGGTCTTTCTGGCAAACAGTCCATGGCACGTGCTGAAGAAATGATTGTGTTTTTCAGTCTTGAGCGTCACCGCGATAAGATCTGTAAAAAGCTGTCAGGCGGTATGAAGCGAAAGCTTATGATTGCCAAAGCCCTGATGCACAAACCAGAGATTCTCTTTCTTGATGAACCGACGGTTGGGGTAGACGCTGTTGCAAGGCGCGATATTTGGCGTCTTCTCAAAGAAATCAATGCGGCAGGTACGACTATTCTTCTGACCACACATTATATGGAAGAAGCACATTCCTTGTGTGAGGAAATCGGACTTATGAACGCCGGCCGTATTCTGCAAAAGGATACACCGGAAGGCCTGATTGACAGACTTGGCAATACGGCCGTAGAAACAAAAACACGGACAAAGTACTTTAAGAGCATTCAAGAGGCTAAGACTTATACAGAAGGTCTGAGCGAAATGTACACCATGCGTGAAACATCCCTTGAAGATGTCTTTATTTCAGTATCGGAGGGGGCGACATTATGAGAGAGGTCATGACGATTCTCTGGCGCGAATGGGTGTTTTTCAAGCACCGTTTCATTAAAATCACTTCGGCACAGATTGTGACACCCATACTTTACCTGGTAGCTTTCGGGTGGGGCGTCGGTGAGAATCTTCAAATGGATGGCAACCAGTATATGTCATATATTATGCCGGGTGTGGTTGCACTGACATCCATGCGGACAGCATTTTCCGCCATATCCATGCGGGTCAGCGTGACACGTCTTCATGAACGGAGTTTTGAGTCTTATCTGGCGGCGCCGATTCAGATTCACTGGCTGGCCATAGGGCATATTTTGGCGGGTGCGCTTAGAGGTCTCTATGCATCGCTTCTGATTTTACTTGTCGGTATTCCGTTCGGTGTTATCTATCAGATTGATTTTCCATTCATTCTGATTTGCTTTATCAATGGGTTCATGTTTGCAGCACTTGGATTTTTTGCTGCCATGATGATCGATACACATTATGATATGAACCGCTTTACGAGTTTTGTAATCACGCCAATGGCCTTTCTTTGCGGTACGTTTTTCTCGCTCAAGAAATTGCCATGGGCTTTAAGACATATTATTGAGCTTCTGCCACTGACACATTCTACACGTCTTTTGCGTGCAATCGTGCTTGGGGGAAGAATAGAAATGTTCTCATTTCTGGTGATGCTTGTCTACTGTGTGATCTTCACACTGCTTTCAATCAGAGCCTGCTATGAAGAGGTTGTTTAATGAAATTAACACAGTTTGAGGGGTCCAGTAAATTTAAATGTATTGGCGGTGCTTGTATTGACAGCTGCTGTGTCGGTTGGTCTGTGGAGTTTGACAAAAAGACCTGTGATGCGGTTAGGCATTCTAAAAAATTCAAGAAAGTCGCACGCCAGTATGTCTATCAAAATGACCACGTGATGGACGATAGGATTGACTACTGTAGCGTGGCACTTCAAGAAGATAAGACGTGTCCATTCCTTACTGAGGCGCACTTATGCAGCATACAGGTGGAAATGGGTGAAGCTGGGCTTTCAAATATCTGTGCCCTATATCCCAGATACTATAACCGTATTGATGGGAGATACGAGAAGAATTTTTCCCTTGCCTGCATTGAAGTTGCAAAGACCATGCTGACGCGTAAAAGCGGGCTGAAGTTGGTTGAGGAAAACGGAAAACCTGAACGCGATGTTGTTATACTTGATTTGAAATCCAATACCAAAGCCCTAAAAGACAGTGGGTTTAAAGACTTGTCCAAAATCAGAGGCAAAATATATCCATATTTGAATGCCTCTGACAGGTCGATATCAGAAAAGCTAAGTGGACTGCTTCACTTCGCGCTGCTGCTTGAAAGCACTTCACAGGACAAGCTTTTGAAGGCCATAGAGGGCTTCGAATGTACTGCTTCATATAAGGACTTAATTGAATGGGAAGACCTGAAGGATGTTTTGGCAGCCACTTTGACCTCAATCGATGAAGATGCCCATCCCTATATGGATGTCATGATTGGCAGACTGAAAGCGTGTGAGGGTAAGCTGGTCTACTTTGATTCGGCGAATCTTGAGTATCTGTTTACAAACTATATGCTGATGCAGATGCAAAAAGAGGTGTATCCATTTACCTACATTGAAAGCAAAATGCTGACACATTTAGCGCTGGTAATTCGGATTAAGATGATACACCTGCTTATGGGCCTTGAAAAATCATGGAGTCAGGCAGAAACGGTACGATTGATACAAAGCTTTTCAAAAGCCTTTGAACATCATGGCATGTTTCACCACAAGGTGTATGAACTGGCCCAGCGCCTTCGTAAAGAAATCCAAAGACAATCAGAAAAGAAAGCGTAATTCCATATTTTTAAAACGAAAAGGGCCCATTGAGGCTCTTTTGATTTTATGAGAAAAAGCCGCCTGTCATAAGCAGGTGTTTGCAGTTGAATAGGCAGGAAAGAGGAAAATCGAAACCGCACATACGTTCGCATCTGTGATATAATGTCAATAGGAGGTGCGGTCATGATACGTGTTAAGGAAACCAGCCTGAAGAGCATAAAGAAGCATTACGGCAGTGTGGATACATACTTCGTTTCAAAATACGGGTTTTCACCTTATAGAGGCTGCCAGCATGGTTGTGCATACTGTGACGGCCGTGCTGAAAAGTATTTTGTCGAGGGTGTATTTGATGAAGACATAGAAGTAAGGACCAATGTCGTTGAGCTTTTAGACCAGTCCCTATCCAAGATTAGAGAGCATGGCATTGTCGGGGTTGGGTCAGGGGTCAGTGACGCTTATCAGCCCATTGAAGCGAAATACGCGCTCATGCCCCAGATTATTGACGTGCTTATCAGACATGAAATGCCCGCCTATGTCATGACCAAATCTGCACTTGCCCTGCGCGATCTCGATAAATGGAAGCTGCTCAATGAAAAAAGCGGCGTGACCCTCTATGTTTCCCTGACGACTGCTGATGATGGTATTGGTGCCTATTTTGAACCTGGTGCTTCAAGCCCCTCGGAACGCCTTGAACTCATAAGAGCCTTTAAGGCGGTTGGTATAGGGGTTGTTGTTCTTGCCATGCCGCTCATGCCCTATATTACCGATACGGCGTCGAATGTGCGTCATCTGTTCGACTTGCTTACTGAAATGGAGGTCGATGCAGTCATTCCTGCTGGCATGACGCTTAGGCCCGGTAGGCAGAAGGATTATTTTTTTAGTAAGCTAAGGGGCTATGACAGTCATCTTTTGAGCAAGTATACGTATTTGTATGGTGAAAACAAGCCATCGGGTGGTCCGAGATCCAGCTATGTGAAGGAAATGAATGCGAATGTGAACCGCATGAGACGCCAATCTGGAATTGACGGTTATGTTCCCCATAAACTATATGCGGGAAGATTGCAGCTATACGATGAAATTTACGTTCTGCTTAGTCATATGATTCAGCTGTATAAAGAGAGGGACGTAGAGGTAAAACCCCTTATAGAGGCATTTAGGGCCTATAGGACATGGTATGATGGTGAAAAGTCACAGTTTGCAAAAGTGAGGTCTTTAAGTGGCAATGATCTTGACTCCAAATTGATTTTCATGCTCGAAACAGGGGCGTTCAAGGAATTGATCGACAACGATAAGCTGTATGCATTCCTGTCTCAGGTCATGCGTGAAAGAAAGATCTTTTCGTATAAAAGGATGCGCCTTGAATGAGACGCAGGACTTTCAAAAGTCTGCATTATTTCAAACAAAAATCAATCAAACTCTAACAAAAATCAAAAGGGAACTCCAATCGCATGTTTGGAATTCCCTTTTATACTATCCTATAGAGTTCAGTTTCAATTTCAGATTCAACGATAATATCGCCTTCCAATAGCATCACTCCATTTCACGAATTGACATTGGGCTTCGAAATCTCTACAGCGTTTACAGCCAGTCTGAAAATTGGCCAAGACCCATAAAGTTAACCATGTTCTGCTGATTTACATTGTGATTAACCTTTGCTTCTTCAGGAGTAGGGTAAGATACCTTTACTGAAAAGCCATGACCGCTGTCGTTCTTCGAATAGTTAGGCATTTTGTTAGATTGCATTGTTTTCATAATTGTTTCCTCCGTTTTCATCGTTTCATCACTAATTACCTTGTTTACTCATGTGCCCTTGTGGGCTGTTGAAGTCTATCTATGTGACTTCTCTATTTTTTTGATATAAAAAAACCGTCCTTCGTTATTATAGAAAGGACGGATATATCCGCGGTACCACCTTTTTTGCTCAATAGAGCCACTCAGTGCAATAATGCTGGCCGATAACGAGGCCACCGTACCTGACTAGCAATTGCTTTCATCAGGTAAGCTCCGGAGTGATTTGCTTAAAGCGATTCTATCGACTTTCACCAACCGTCGACTCTCTTAAAGAATTCTGCTTTTGCCGTCTCCATCAATGCTCTTGATTTATTGAATCAAATTCTATCAGCGGTAGCATGGAATGTCAAGATAATTTTCAGAAAAAAAAGAAAATTTATTCTACTTAAATTATTTTAAAATATTGATAAAAAATTGAAGTGAGATTTGAGACAACTTTAGACTGTAAATGCTTAGAAAATAAACCTGCCGGGTCATCCGATACAGGACCGGATGATGGCAGGTACGCCATATTGGCGTGAGCGGAGCATGACTCACATCGGGTGTGAGCAGAATCATGTGATTCTATTATATTGGACGTAGCAACCCCAAGATAAGTTCCTGCATTCCTTCTTTATTAACAGTTGATTCTTGAATAAGCTCGTAAACCTTAGAGCGAGAAGTGGGTGGGAAAAGTGAGAAATGACAAGGTCTAATTGAGAATGCACTTGTTTTTTTGAAAAACATCAGGGGGATTAACTCACCCCTACCCGTGGGGGTTGTGAATGGAAGTGCTCTTGGGAAAACGATAACTCCAAGGCTTTGGAGGGACGTAACTTGAATTATGTGTGTTTTCAAGGGGTGTGCTATGTTTTAATTGTGAAAAGTCTGAAAATTACAACTCTTGATAAAGGGGTTGTAGAGCCTTGGTATGACTGGTACTATGCATGAGAAAAGAAAATTTAGGAGGAAATGATTATGAAAAACAAAACACATTCACATATGCAGTGGGCATGGATCTTTATGGTTGGATTTTTAACATTGGGTATAGTGGACTTCAGATTTGGCATCCTTGGATTTGCATGTATGGGAGCACCTATGTATCACGCCCTAAGGGGGAGGGGTAAGGTTCACTGTCAGAAATTCTGCCCTAGAGGGTCTCTTCTTGGGAAATTTCTAAGTGGCATTAGCATGCAGAAGAACCTGCCGAAATTTATGACGACAAAACGTTTCAAGCATGGACTTCTTATTGCAATGCTGACGGTTTTCAGCTTCTCTATGTATCATGCGGGCTGGAATTTCAAGCACATTGCCTTCAGCATGTTCAGATTTATGACAATGTCTCTTGTTATTGGAATTATCATGGGCATTGTATTCAAGCCGAGAAGCTGGTGTACAGTATGCCCTATGGGTACTGGAACGGGCCTGATTCAGAAGCAGGTTGGTAAGAATGATCTGCTGGGCGGATTCGCGCTGCCAAAGAGCGGTCAGCCACAGCCGAGCGGTGTTGTTCAAATTGTTACAAATTCAGTGTCTAAAAAGGCAGCCTAACCGTTTGTATACATTCTGAAATGGGTATTTTGAAAATAACTATTTCAGAAGAAACGGAAGGGGTGACCCTATGGACACTATTAAAACGAATAAACGCTCATTTATATTTGCTTCAATAATTGTGGTTTTCCTGATGCTGGTGGGCAGTCTCAGGACCGCAATCAATTTCATCACGGATTATCAGTGGTTTAGCAAAAATGGGTTTGTTCAGACATTTTTGGTTGAGCTGCTGACCAAATTGAAGATTTTCACGCCTGTATGGATTGTATTCCTAATTGGGCTTGGCATTTACCTAATACGCCTGAAAAAGAAATACTGCAGACATGGTCATATTGAGCTGACTGTACAGGAAGACAAGCTGTACAATCGGGTGATATGGCTTTTCTCTGCTTTCTTCAGTCTATATTTTGCAGCTATGATCAGCGGATCGGTCTGGTTGAAGGGGCTGATGTACTTCAACAACACAGCCTTTGACAAGGCAGACCCGATATTCAACCAGGACCTGGGCTTCTATTTTTTCAAGCTGCCCCTGTACAAGGACACCCTTAATCTGGCAATTATCGTCACCATGTGGACTGTGCTGATCACTGTGGGTTTCTATTTTCTAGCCTTCAATATCAAGAAGCCCGAGGAAGGCAGCCTTTTCGATATGAATGAGATTTCAGGAAGACCGAATTTTTCTTCCATATTCAGAAAAGAGTTGGTGATTACAGCAATTCGAAAAATAGCTGTTCTGGGTGCCATGATTCTTCTTCTGACTGCAGCCACTTACTGGATTGCAGGCTTTAATCTCGTCTATTCTTCAAGGGGTGCAGCATACGGTGCGAGTTTCACTGACATCAATGTCACCCTGATCGGATATAGAATCAGCGCAGTGGTTGCTGTACTGTCGGCGATTACCTTTGCCTATGGACTGCTTTCTGGAAAACGCAGGCTGACAGTTCTTGGTCCTATTGTGCTCGTTCTCGTGGCAATTATCTCGGGCATATTCGCTGGTGTCGTTCAGCAGCTGGTTGTAGAGCCGGATGAAATATCCAAGGAAAAGGAATATCTCGAAT
Organism: uncultured Acidaminobacter sp.; assembly: GCA_963678925.1. Taxonomy (GTDB): domain Bacteria; phylum Bacillota; class Clostridia; order Peptostreptococcales; family Acidaminobacteraceae. The sequence goes on from OY787533.1 coordinate 3,391,857, forward strand.
ATACAATCGCCTATACTCAAGACGCCTTTGGACTGGGCGATGTGGAAATCAGGGATTTTCCATCGGAACAGACCCTGACTAAGGCAGTTATCGAACGTAATGATGAAACCATATCAAATATACGTGTCAATGACGCAAGGCCGCTGAAGCAGACCTTCAATCAGATTCAGGGCATCAGGCTTTACTATCAGTTCAATGATATTGACGTCGACCGCTATACAGTGGATGGCGAGTATCGTCAGGTCTTCATTGCACCACGTGAACTGAACTTTGAAAAGCTCAACGACGACGCCAAAACCTGGCTGAACAGACATATCAGGTATACCCATGGATATGGCGTGGTCATGTCTCCGGTAAACGCCGTCACATCAGAAGGCCAGCCGGAACTCATGTTCAGAAATATTCCACCGGTTACAGAAACAGATCTTGAAGTTGTACGCCCCGAAATATATTTTGGAGAGCTCAGCAATGACTACATCATCATTGGAACCAGTGAAGAGGAGTTTGACTATCCTTCTGGCTCCGACAATGTGAACAGCAGGTACGAAGGTCAGGCAGGCGTTTCTATTTCAGGCTTTAACAAACTGCTGTATGCCTACCGCATGAACAGTATGAAAATGCTGTTCTCATCGGCAGTTCAGGATGAAAGTCGTATTGTGTTCTATAGAAACATACACGAGCGTGTAAGAAGGATTGCACCATTCCTTACTTACGACAAGAATCCCTACCTGGTATTAAATGAGAATGACGGCAAACTGTACTGGATCATAGACGCATATACATCAAGTATCTATAATCCGTACTCACAGCCCTTCAAGTTCAATGAGAAACCTGTAAATTATTTGAGAAACTCTGTTAAGGTCGTCATTGATGCCTATGAAGGAAAGACGACTTTCTACGCATTTGATGACACCGACCCAGTTCTACAGACTTACAGGGGTATTTTTAAGGACCTCTTTACACCGGTATCTGAAATGCCAGAGGACTTAAAGCGCCATGTGCGTTATCCGCAGGACTATTTCAATCTTCAGTCGGAGGTCTACAGCGAGTATCACGTTGATAATCCTGTCGTTTTCTACAACGGTGAAGATATTTGGGATATTGCCAATGAAAAGTACATGGGTGGACAGCAGCAAATCGAATCCAATTACGTTATGTTCAAGCTGCCGGATGGTCAAGAGGCTGAGTTTGCACTCATTCTCCCGTTTACACCGAAGGAAAAGCCCAATATGACATCTCTCTTTGTTGCTAGAAATGATGGGGAGCATTACGGTAAGCTCTTCCTCTATAAGTTTTCCAAGAATAAGACAGTACAGGGGCCAATGATGATTGAGTCCAGAATCGACCAGAACTCTGACATTTCCCCACAATTCACATTATGGGGTCAGGAGGGGTCTCAGGTCCTTCGCGGCAACGTGATTGTTGTACCTGTGGAAGATGCGCTTCTATATGTGGAACCTGTTTATCTGCAGGCAGACAATGCGAACAGCCTTCCAGAAATGAAGCGTGTGATCGTTTCTTATGAAGACAAGGTTGTCATGGAAGAAACGCTTGATCTGGCCCTGGCTAAGATCTTTGGTGTGAATGTTCCTAAGGAGCCATCTGGTGATATCGGCCCATCCATTGAATCTGGAGATGGTGAAGTGCAGGACCTGTTGAATCAGATCAATACCCTCTTTGAAGAATCGGAAGACAATATGGATGAGCTGAGAACGCTTATCCAGCAGCTGAATGGTGTGCTTCAAGAGGAACCTGAGGTAAGTGAACCTAAGTAATGACATCTGTCGCCTTGTGAAAAGCGTTCCTGTAATGGGACTAGTTAAAGCATAAGAAGGACCGTGACCTGCATCTCTTTTGAGAATGCGGATCACGGTCCTTTTGATTTCCAATAAACAGTGGCTTGTATAAAGATTCGGTCTGCCAGTGCCTATCCGCGCTTGAACTGTATCTGATGTCCTGTGAGATTCAAGAGGCGTTTTGCCAGAATGTATCCGACGGGGAAACAGCCGACTGCAGAAACTACGGCCAGTGGATAAAGCCAACCATTTTCGAAGAACTGGGCGATATCTAGTGCAAGGAGCCCAAAGCAGAGTGTAAATCCGCTTATGAATATCTTCTCTGTCAGGACAAACATGCACATATTGCCGTTGTACTCGAAATCGTTCATATCGAAGATTTTTTCAGAAGCTCTGTACAGGGCAAAGCAGAGCATTGCATATACAAGCAGGAGTAGCATGTACTCTGAAAATGGAACAGATTTCAAATCGTACCAAGCGCTCGAGTATGAAATGTAGTGGGGCAGCAGATAACGGATCAGATAGTCTGCATCATAGTAAAACCCGCCGAACTGACTGATGTTGAACAAGGTTGAAATGACAATGAAAAATGGTGCATAGAAAATGATGAACCCGCCAACACCCGCAAAAATACTGTTTCCCATAATCGTAGCAGTCAGGAAGAGGAAAGAGTACTGAAAGAGGGTGCTTAAAAGTGCAAGTACGAACCAATGAACCAGGGGTGCAAAAGCCCCTGTAATGGGGTGTGCCGGTGAAAAATACGCAGCACTCAGAACAAGAAGATTGACGGCATAGGCAAATGCAATGCCCGACATTCCTGCAAAGTACTTATATTTCATATGCTCGGCGCGTGTAAATGGCATGGCTATCATAAAACCGTAAACATTGTCCTTTCGCATATAGTAAAACTGCGAAATGATGAGCACAGGTAAGGTAAACCAGCCAAGTATATCCGCGGGAAAGTCTGTGAGAAAATCCATGGATGTCAGATGGTAGGAGTAGGAATAACGGTCGTTCGCCTCATTCAGTATCAGGAGAATGGGGAGCAGAACCGCCACCGTCAAGAGCAGCGACGACCAGCGTATTTGTGATATTTCCCGCCTAAACAGCGGATGTTTTATAGTTTTCATATGCGTTTTCACCTGCCTCATTTGTCGTAATGAATATATCCTCAAGTCGCATGTCGAGGATTTCCCAGAAAAGAATGTCCATAGATTCAATCTGCTTGATGGTTTGGTCGATTTCGCCTGCAATGGTCAGGTATGCAACCCTGCCGATTGTCTTGATTCTAAGGACGCCTGGAAGCTCATGGAGCCCTGCTGGAACACTGTTGTTAAAGCATACCTGCACCTGTCTGAAGGATGACTTGAGCAGCTCAAGAGAAATATCGTTGAGTATGCGTCCGTCCTTAAGCATGATCACGTGGTCGCAGACCTGTTCAAGATCGTTTAAAAGGTGGGAGGAAATCAGGATGGTTGTCCCGTATTCGGCAACCTCGTTCATGAGAATCTCGAAAAGATTCTTTCGGCTGACTGGGTCAAGACCCGTTGTCGGCTCATCGAGAAGCAGAAGCTTAGGTCGTATGGAGAGCCCGATCATCAGAGAGACCTTCATGCGCATGCCCTTTGAAAGCTTCTGTATTTTTGTGTCAAGCGGGATTTGGAATCGCTGATTCAGCTGGTGGAAGACTTCTGTATCAAAGTGCGCGTAAATATCTGTCATCCACAGTAAAATGTCCTGTACACGGGTGTATTTGAAAAAATCCGCCTCTTCAGATACAAATGCGATTTCATGACGGATATCATGTGCATCAAACACATTTTGTCCGTCAAAGGTGATAGAACCGCTTGTTGGACGAAGGATGCCGCAGATCGATTTGAGAAGTGTGGTCTTGCCAGCGCCATTCTCGCCGATGATGCCTGTAATGCACCCTGGGTGCACCTCGAAGTTAATGTCGGATAGAATCGGTCGTCCGACTATTTTTTTAGAAAACGTGTCCACTTTGAGCATGGTCGGTCTCCTTTCTGAGTTCAGAATAGATTTCCTTAATGGATTCAATGACGGCCTCTTCGTTGAGTCCGAGATAATGAAGCTCAATGATGATGTTTTTAAGCTTGTGCTCTATATCCTTAACTGCAGTCGTATCTGTCTTGATGTCCAGATCCTGGTTTACATAGGTACCCCGGCCGCGCAGGGTGACAATGATATGATCCTGTTCAAGAATTTTATAGGCCTTGCTGATTGTATTGGGATTAACGCGTGTAATTTCAGCCAGCTCTCTCACGGAAGGGAGTTTTTCGCCTTCTCGAAGGGCGCCGCGCAGGATGTTTTCCTTGACCTGTGCAATGACTTGCTCGTAGATGGGCTGACTGGATGATGGATTGATTATGAACATCTTATCACCTCAGTGTACTAAGTGTACTATATGTATTAATACACTAAGAGTATAGAGCTTTAAATCTTACTTGGCAAGTTACAAATATGTAACAGGGACTGTTGGGTTAAGGGCACAATAAAAGCGAAACCTCTCGGTTTCGCTTTTGATCATATATTTAGCCTTGTCTAAATGCCTATGAGGTGCATGAGTCTCGTATGTGCTGTAATCAGCTGGGCATCAATGCTTTTGAGGATGTCGTCATCCTTGCCCCAATAGGAATGTTCTCCATTTTCAATATGGTATGGAAGTTCTTCGCTGCCTCTGTCTGACAGGTTGACGGTGTAGAGCTCGTAGACTGTGTCGGATACCTTTGATCCCATGCAAAGTCCAAGATGAATGAGTTCCTTTGGCTTGATATCGTAGCCAGTCAGCTCCATCAGTTCATCGATAATGGTCTGCTCAACATCTTCATCCTTGACGCGGGTCGAAATGGCACATGTATCAGCCGCTTCATCCCAGCATGGAATGACCTCCCGTCGCAGCAGAAACTCATGTCCACCGATGTGCTTGCGGTATGGAAGGATCAGAACACGTCTCCCGTCCGAGTATGAATCGTGTGAATAAATGTATGCTTTTCCGTGCTTGTCAGTTTCCATAATGCTTATTGCAGGGTTTTCATAGATTAGTTTGCGAGCCATAAATCTGCCTCCTTTGCTTATCTTGTTATATATATTCCCCTTTCTAGAAGCTACAAACCCTATTAGTAACACTTTAACAGAGGTATGAAAATTTTATTTGACTGGTGTATAATGGAAGGGAATAGCAATAGTAGAGCATTTGAAGAGGAGGTGTTTAAAGTGAAGGAATCGGCACGTGCAAAGATGGCAGCAGCGTTCTTTTCTACGGACTATAACTGTGCTCAGTCTTCTTTCAAGGCACTGGCAGACTATTCAAGTCTAAGTGAACTGCAGGTTGAAGGGATTGCTGCTGGATTCGGTGGTGGTATGGGCAAGCATCAGGAAATATGCGGCGCTGTATCGGGTGCATGCATGGGACTAAGCATTGCTATCCATGAAATGTATGAAGACCATCAGGAGGGCAAGGACGCAGCCTATGAGGCTGTCAAGCAGCTCATGAATCGTTTCAAAGCAGAGAAGACACATGTGCGCTGTATTGACCTGGCAGGTTATGACTTCAGTATTGAGGCTGAACGCGAAAAATTCCTTGAAGAAGGGCTTCGGGAATCCATATGTGAAAACGCAGTGACATTTGCGGTGGAACTGGCTGAAGTGCTCATAGAAGACCAGAAAAAGATTTGCGGTATGAAGTGATAAGGATGGGGCTGAAACGGAAAAAAACCTCTCAGTTGGGGAGAGGCTTTTCCGGGTTGAGTTGATATGGGTGGAAGATTGGGGTCAGATGCATATCTGACTTGTGGGAGAACTTCCAATTTCATTGTACTTGACTGGCAAGAAATTCATAGAGATTATGCATATTCGGGCGTTTACATTACATATTCGGACATGTATAAGGCAAATGCAGGGCATTTGAATGAAAAGAGGACTGTTGCAGGGCAACAGTCCTCTTTTGACGTTCTCACATGAAAACGTCTGAAAATGAGATTATGATTAGAAGCTGCTTATGCAAGCTTGCGAATCCTTTTTTTAGTCAGGTGCTTTTCATGTGCGCCGATAACCAGACAGAACATGACTGGAATGATGACCATTGTCAGGAATGTTGAAACCACAAGTCCAGACATAAGAGATACGGCCATTGGTGCGAAAAGACTGCTGCCAGACAGTGCAAGGGGAACCAGACCCATTACAGTTGTGCCCGCACTCAGGATGATTGCATTGAAACGCTTGTCTACAGCGTCAAGGCAGGCATCTTCCAGTGAAGCACCTTCAGCTCTGGCTTCGTTGATGTACTCGATAAGGAGTATACCATTTTTAACAACAAGGCCAATGAGGGCGATAACACCCAGAACTGCAGTCAGTGACATAGGCTGACCAAGCATGAAAAGTCCAAGAATGGAACCGATCAGCGACAGCGGAATTGTCATCAAAATGATTACAGGCTGCAGGAATGAACCAAACTGAATAACCAGTGTAACGTAAATCAGCAAAATGGCCAGGACTGCAAGTGCGCCGGCAACACTGAAGTACTTCTGAATACTCTCGCGTTCGCCGTCAAAAGTGATTTGCACACCGGTCTTATCCATCGATGGCAGAATATCATGCTCGATTACTGCAGTGATTGTAGATGGATCGGCAGTCGGTAGCGTATCAGAAAGCACGGTTGATGCGATTTTTCTATCGTAACGGTTGATGCTGTCGATTTTCTTGCCCAGACTGATTGTGCTGAAGGCATGCATTGGGATCTTGTTCTCAGTAAGTGAGGATTTAACCATGAATGTTTCAATGTCGTCTGTGCTTTCCATATCGCCTTGGATGACGATGTTGTATTCCTTGCCATCTCTTCTGTAAACAGAGGTATCGTAGCCGTAGAGGGCAATATTCATTTGCTTTTGAATATCATATTTTGTCATGCCGAGACTGCTCGACTTGTTTGAATCTACGTCCACTTCAAACTGGAAAGTGTATGGTTTGAGGTTGTTACGGACATTGAGTGTGCCTTCAACCTCGCGTACGCGATCTGTAAGTTCTCTTGTAAATTCATCGACGCGCTCAACGGATGTGCCGGATACACGCATGATAATTCTTGCATCCTTTGGCTCTGCGTTTTGAAGGCGGTTTACGGTGCATTTGCCAGATGTGATTTTCTCATCCAAGAGGTCCTGCAGATAAGTTGCGAACTCATTTCGATCAGCAAAGCGCTGTTCGCCGTCCACGTCCAAATTGAATTTAATCAGCATTTGTGCAAAATCAGATGCTGGTGTTGCAGGCGGCATCGTGATGTAGAACTTAGGTATGCCATCACCGACTGCAACGGTATAGCTTGAAATCTCAGGTTCTGAAGAAAGCAGATCCACAACTTCGTCAGAAAGCCTTTCTGTTGCTTCCAAGTTGCCCGCAATTTCCGAACGAATGTCAATATAGAACAGGTCCTTGTCAACGTAAGGGAAGAACTCACTCTTAAGCTGTGGTGTTACGAAAGTAAGGACTGCACCAAGAGCAATGAAGACTGCAAGGGTCATTGCAAGTTTTTTCTTAAGGCCAAATTTCAGCATATCTGCAAAGAATGTACGCAGATGGCCAGGCTTGTCACTTTTCTTTTTAGTAGGCTTAAAGACAAGACTGGATAGTGCAGGCGTTACAAACATGGCTACGATATAGGCTGCAATGATTGAAATAATCAGTACAATTGGTATTGCTGAGAGGAAGGAACCAGCAGCACCTGGAAGGCCAAGCAGCGGTGAAAATGCCAGAACAGTTGTTATGGTGGCAGTGAATACCGGAATAGATGCCTTGTGTGTCGAAAGCTTCGCAGCGGTATCATTATCAAGTCCCTTATCGATTTCAACCTGAATGCTGTCACTGATAACGATGGCGTTATCTACAAGTATGCCCAGGGCGATAATCAGTGCTGTCAGGGAAATCTGGTGGATCTTGAGGCCGGTCATGTACATGACGCCGAATGTCAGTAGAATGGAGAATGGTATTGCTGTCGAAACAACAGCTGCATTTCTAAGACCCATTCCAATGAACACGACTACAACAACCAGAAGAATACCCTGAAGAAGGCTGTCCATGAAGTCGCCTGTAGATTTTGCAACAGCTTCAGGCTGGTAAATGACCTCTTCAACAAGTAGGTTTTCTGGAAGGCTTGCTTTTACCTGATCCAGTGTTTCGCGTACGTCTTTACCAATGAGTACGACGTTCTTGCTGTCTTCAAAATAGCCGGTAAGCAGCACTGCATTTTCGCCATTTTGCTTGAATTTTGTCACACCGTCTTCAACATCCATGTAGACATTGGCAATGTCCTTGAGACGTGTTACGACACCTGTATCTGGCGATATGCTGATGATTGAGTTTTCAATGTCTTCAATGGATGTATAAATGCCAGGTGTCTTGACGTTGATTTTGACGCCGTCCTGTTCAATTGAACCAGATGGAATTTCAACATTTTGGACTGCGACAAGCTTTGCAAGGTCTTCAATGGAAATGGACATCTGATTGAGCATATTGAGGTCAACGTCAATATGAACCTCTTTGTCGAGTTCGCCTTCGATTGTGAACTTACTTACACCTTCAATGTCCGTAAGTGCAGTTTTGAACTGTTCTCCGAAGGATGCGAGCTGTTCGTAAGTGTAGTCATCTCCAGAGAGGCTGATGATCATGCCGGCAGTCGATACGACATCTGTATCGATAATACTGTCAAGCACACCGCTGGGCAGGTCATTCTCTGCATCTTTTACTGCGTTTCTGACTTCCTGCATTGCAGTGTCGTTATCTGTATCCATATCAAAGAACACGACCACGATGGACATGGATTCCTTGGCAAAGGATTTTAGATAGTCAAAGCCATCTATTTCGTAGAGCTTGTCTTCGATTTTAGTCGTTACAAGGTCGTTTACATCAGTTGCTGACGCACCTGGGTAGGGTGTGATGACCATGGCTGCAGGGAAGGATACATCTGGACTTTCCTGACGTGGAAGCAGATAGTATCCGAAGCATCCTAGCAGTGTCAGCAATAGTGCCAGAAACAAGGTGATGTTCTTTTTGTCAATTGCCATATCGATGAGCTTTTTCATTGCATTCACTCCTAGTTAGCGTCAGTTACTGTAATGTTTATACCATCTGTCAGGTTGTTCATGCCTGATACAACTATCATTTCGCCTGCTTCAAGTCCTTCGACCCTTACACGCATGCCGGAAGTGTCATGAGGAATAACCGTGCGTTTGAATGCGCGCTCGCCGTCAGTGACATATACAAAGTCTTCGCCTTCGGAAAGGAGTGCCTGAATTGGAATCCAAATGCCAGACTGTTGTCCGATTTCAATATCCGCTTCAGCGATTGAGCCCAGGTGGAAGTTTGAGTCTTCAACTGTGATCTCAGCCATATAAGTGCGTGTTGTTGTATCTGGGGCTTCATCAATTCGTGTTACAAGCCCTTCCGCAGCCATCCCATCAATTGAAATGTGGGCTGTGCTGCCAACTTCAATTTCGTTCAGGCTTTTTTGAGGGATACCGACCTTGATAATTTGTGTCTCGCTGCGCTGTACTGTCACAGGGTAACCCTGCGGTACGAGCTCGCCTTCTTCATATAGCACTTTGATAATGGTGCCATCTGCTTGTGCGTAAATATTTGCATCGTCCAGCAGGGCGTTTTTGTAGTTGAGATCTGCCAGTGCTGCTGTCAGTTGAGAGGCGGCCTGATTATAGGTTGCTTCTGAAACTTCAGCCTTCAGTTCGACTTGGTCAAGCTGATCGGCAGAGATGCTGCCGGCAGCGTAGAGGTCTTTCATGCTGCTCAGAAGGTTTTGGTCATAGTCCAGGGCTTCCTTTGTCTTTTTAACGCTAAGCTGCGCAGCAGCGTAGTTTGCTTGAGCGGCATCGGCCTGGAATCTCAGGTCCTGTATATCAAGCTTGGCGATGAGCTGACCTTTTGTAACGGCCTGTCCATCTTCAACATGTATTTCACCAAGGCGACCGCTTGACTTGAAGCTGTATTCGATTTGGTCCTTTGCATCTACAATACCAACGTAATGCTGTGTGATTGGGTTTGAAGTGTTCTCAAGCGCCTCTGCCTGAATAGAACGAACAGGGCCTGCTGCTTCTGCAGCCTTTGCTGTTGAACAGCCACTTGTTCCAAGTGCGAGAACCGCGCATAGTCCAATTAATCCGATTGCTTTTGTGTAATGTTTCATAATTTCCCTCCTAGACTTTTTATACTCTAAATGTATTTTGAGTATAAAAACGTTCGAAAAAATTGCCCTTTCTAGGGCTAATTCTCTCTAACTAATACGCCTTCCATAATAATTATAAGAGCATTTCTCATATTGTCTGCCATCTCTTCTGGTGTGTTGGATGTGTCGATAATCTCTTCTCGAACAAGGCGCTGCAGTTTCGTAAAGAATTTGATATCGATGTCCTTACGTACAAATCCCGCATCAAGTCCACGCTCATAGAGCTTAATGAGTGCCTGTGACATACGCTCTTCGCGTTCTTTGTATTCTTCCGAGAAGCTTGGATATTGTACACGCAGTTCCCGTATGGTTTCGAAGTTGAATTTGCCGAAAATCTGAGGTACAAGATCAACCAGTGCGTACATTGCTGTACGTGGGTTTTCTGATTTTGTAGATCGTTCTACAATGGCGATGTATTCATCCTGTACGGACAGGATGGTTGATGAGATCAACGCCTCCTTGCTTCCAACGATTTTATATAGGGTGTTTTTTGCGACGCCGGAAAGTTTGGCGAGGTCATCCATATTCCAGCCTTTATGGCCATACTTATTCAGTAGGACCCAAACGTTGTCGCTTATTCTCTTTTCAACGATTTCATTACCAGCCTTCATATCTCACGCTCCTTAATTCTATACTAGAATAACGGATTTAGTATAAAAAGTCTAGTAGTTTTTTCATTGTTCACTTTTTGTTAATACTTCTATTATCAAATGATAAACATTATGCGAATTGCATATGAATCCATTATACCTTTTGGGGCCAGTTTAAGTAAAGATATTCAGGTGAGTGGAGGACCTACTGACAAAATACGTATGATTACGGGCTATTATATATGAAGAAAAAATCAAAAAAACGGTTATGGACATTTGACATGTATACATATTTAGAATATAATATACATTGTAGTATTCTACTCTAATTCGTAAAGCATTTGTCTGAAATGCTTTCTTTTTCAATTCTGATTTTTATTTAATCTTTAAAATGTGACCTTCATGGTTACTCAGCAGCACGACTGAACTCTATCAGTCGAGTACTGCACACAAGTGCAGTTATGTATCTTTGATTTAGGGATGTAAAAAAACAATTTGAGCGTGTACTCGAAGAAAATATCGCAAATTACTTGTGTTGTTTTTATTGACCCCAATATGCAACACCCTCTTTAGCGCACTCAATTTTTAGGTGATTTAAATACAGCTATTATATTTCGTGACCCTAATTATTTGTGACGCTAATAACTGTAGGTGTATTTTTTGCGCCCTAAAACAGGAAAATAATTTACTAACTACAAAATTCAAATATATCAAAATACTAAGGAGGACACACAAATATGTGGAGAAAAGAATGGGGAGAGAACGTAACAACAATCGAAGGTCTGAAGCCATACATGGAGCTCGGTGACCTGGATAAGCTCGGAGAGGTGACACACAGACATCCTATGAGTATTCCCAAATACTATTTGGACCTAATAGATAAAGAAGATCCAAATGACCCAATTAAACATCTATCGGTACCTAGTGTAATGGAACTGGACATGTCTGGTGATTATGATACATCTGGTGAGGCAGAAAATACAAAGTTTGCCGGTGTACAGCACAAATATGAGAGAACAATGCTTGTACTGACAACGAATGCTTGCTTCATGTACTGCCGTCACTGCTTCAGAAAAAGAATGGTCGGATACTCAAATGACGAAATCAACAATAGACAGGATAGAACCATTGAGTACCTGAATGCCCACAAGGAAGTGAATAATGTACTTCTGTCTGGTGGTGACTCATTCTGTCTGGACACTTCAGTGATCAAGTCATACCTGGATAGACTTGTCGAAGTGGAGCATCTTGATTTCATTCGATTTGGAACACGTTCACTGGTCGTATTCCCACAGCGTGTCTATGAGGATGTGGAGTTGCTTGAAGCTCTGAAGGAAGCCGGAAAGAAAAAACGTGTGGTGATTGTAACGCAGTTCAATCATCCGAGAGAACTAACCGATGAAGTTGCAAAGGCCATGCGTGCACTGACAGATGCAGGTATTGCTGTTCACAATCAGACAGTACTGCTGAACGGTGTCAATGCCGATCCTGAGATTCTAGGCGAGCTGCTTAACAAGCTTGTACGATTTGGAATCAATCCATACTATGTATTCCAGTGTCGTCCGGTTACAGCTGTTAAGAATCAGTTCCAGCTGCCGCTTGAGCAGACTTGGAAGATTGTTGAAGGTGCTAAAGCCCATTGTAACGGATTTGGTAAGCGCTTTAAGCTGGCGATGTCACATCCGCGCGGTAAAATTGAAATCCTTGGCGTGGTTGAAGACGAAATGATTTTCAGATTCCACCAAGCTAAAGCAGCTGAAGATATGGGCAAAATGTTCAAGGTGAAACTTAATCCAAAGGGAAGATGGCTTGACCATGAACTGAACTTTGTTGAGTAGATCCTCAACTGAGCTCCTGAGTCAGATAGGCATGGTTGATTAATAAAAGAGAACCCCTTAGAATAAATAGCGTAAAAGCTATGATTCTAAGGGGTTTATTTCGTGGGAGTATTAAGAAATGGATAGAGAAATCATTGAAAGACTGAACTCAAATCAGATTACGAAAAATATGGAAAACTGCAAAAGATGTGGTCTTCCACAACATGTTTGCATATGTGAGACGATCGAGGGGTGTAAAATATCCCTTCACAATATTCATATACATATAGTCATGCATGAAAAGGAAGTGGGACGGAGTACCAATACCGCCCGTCTGGTCAAATATATTTTTGAAGACAATGTGCACTTGCATATCTGGAAGCGTAAGGAGCCTGTCGGCTTGATCCTTCAGGCTATGGAAAATGCAGAGGCATGTGTCATCTTGCTCTTTCCTGCCAGCGAGGTTTCAGAAGCGGTGGATGTCAATACGGTCCTGAAAAAAAGACAAGAGGGCATTTTTAAGGAAGTTCATCTCGTTGTCATCGACGGAACATGGCAAGAGGCAGGTAAAATTATTCGCAAAACGCCATACCTTTCTGACTTGCCTAGACTACAGCCTGCTGGGGCGCTCAAAAGTGCTTTTACACTCAGAAAAAACCAGAAGGAAGGCAACCTGTGCACATCCGAGGCTGTATCGGAGGTGCTTGAAACCCTAGGCGAAAAGCTCACTGCAGACCATCTGAGGCAAGTGACATGTGAATTTATAGAAAATTATGAAAAAGGACGCAGTGGACACAGACTTTAGTCGCGATATTACTGTCCATACTCGATTAAAAAGCCATTATAGTGGTATAATATGAATACAAGGATGTCATTAGCGAAGAAGGGATTCTAATGCGTATTGAAGGAGCTTCCAATCAATCATCGCAGTATGGTGGTGAAATGAAGCAGTCGCTTGCGGGAGAGCGGGTTTTGAGACCGGTTGATACGGCTGAGTCAAACGATTTGTTTACGGAAACACAGAATTCGGACACATTGGATTTGACTGCCTTGAAGGAAATGCCTGACGCTGCCAAAACTCAGTATGAAAAAAGTGAACAGAAACGACTTGAGAAACTCGCTTTATCGGGATTTGAAAAACTTGATCCTGACCAGCAAAACATGGTGAAATTGCTGGAGGTCATAGAGCGGGAAGTTGTTATGCATGAGATGGCACACCAGGCACGAGGTGGGTCATCTGTTGGTGCTGCAACTTATCAGTACACAATGGGGCCTGATTACAAATACTATAAAACTGGCGGCAACGTTCAGTATAAGCTGCCCTACGCCGGTACGCCAGAATCCATGTTGCGCGCTTTCAAAGGACTGACAAAAGTGGCGATGGCTTCTGCGGACGCATCAGGTCAAGACCGAAGAATGGCGGCTATGGCAGAAGTGAAAATACGAGAAATTAAAGATAAGATAAGTACGGACAAGGGTAAAGTTGCCTATTATGAAGAAATGCTGCGTGCAAAGCTGAGACGGGAAGACGCACAGAAGCTCAACTGATACATGCTGCAATGTAAGGGTGGGAGACTATGCAGATTAATGCTATAGGATCCAGTCTATCCCTGATCACACAGTCGAAGCTTCAGAATAATTTGCGGATTGACGACGGATCAAGTCAAAGTGATTTGAATACGGCAAGTACCACAGAAGCGGGCGTGGAATCAAGTTCGGATTCAGTTCTTGAAGATCCCGAAGTTCTTTCTGAAGTTATGACGCTTCAAAACAACGAAGACAAGGTCATTGCCCATGAACGGGCCCATAAGTCTGTAGGTGGAGAATTTGCCGGTGCTGCGTCATATGGTTATACGACAGGACCTGACGGAAAGCGCTATATTTCCAGTGGTGAAGTGAGTATCTCCATACCGGGCAGCGGGGAGCCCCAAGACCTTATCAACGCACTCGAACGCGTCAAACAAGCAGCGATGGCTCCGGCAGACCCCTCAGCACAGGACCAGCGTGTTGCGGCTTCTGCATCATCTAAGATTTTGAGTCTTCGAGCCGATCTGGCCAAGCAGCGGGCACAGGAAGCCTATTCTGAACAGAGTAGGTTATCTGAAACCGGTGACCAGAGCCAGACAGGGTCAAATAGCGATAAGGTATCTGTTTTTGACATGCTGATCTAGAGTGACTCTAATGGGATTTTTTAATGATTGCCAAATTAATATAGTACAATTTACGTCTGTTTATTCGAATTGCGAAGACAGACGTTTTTTATGCAGGACATATCAAAATTGTGAATGAAAACGCACATTTATGCATTTATAATCCAGTAAAACGGTGTATTATCATACAACTAAGTGGTAAAATAGAAACAGTTTAATGGAAGGAGGTGGCTGTGTGGCATTAAGTGTGAAACAGGTGAAAAAGAAATTTGGAGCACTTGAGGTAATTCAAGGTGTGAGTCTTGAAGTCACTGAGCCTGAGATAATCTGCATTGTGGGTCCGTCTGGGTGTGGAAAGTCCACACTGCTCAATATAATCGGTAGTATAGATGCGCCTGACTCGGGCAGTGTTGAAAATACATATGAAAAAGTTGGGTACGTATTTCAGGAGGACCGCCTGCTTCCGTGGCGAAATGTAGGTGAAAACATCCGTTTGGTCAATCAGGAATTTTCAGAAGCGGACACACGGGCGCTTCTTGAGGCGCTGGAGCTTGAGGGCTTTGAAAACGCAATGCCGGATACACTCAGCGGTGGAATGCGTCAACGTGTGGCGATTGCCAGGGCATTTGCATATGGTCCTGATCTCATGCTCATGGATGAACCGCTTAAATCATTGGATTTGCAGCTTCGATTGAATATATTGAAGCTTTTGCAGGGGGTATGGCGGCAGCATAAGTGTGCCATTCTTTATGTAACCCATGAAATCGATGAGGCCCTTCTGCTTGGGGATCGTATTGTCGTGATGGAAAAAAGACCATCCAAAATAAAAAGGGAGCTGGAAATCAGCATACCTCGGGAACAACGGCAGTTTGGCTCAAGTGAGCTTGATGCATATAGACAAATAATCATTAGTGAATTGTTTAGCAATGAAAGGGAGGACAAATAGATGAGAAGAATTACATCATTGCTGCTGATATTTATGTTGGCTATGGTTACGATGGCGGGTTGTGCGCCAAAGGAGCCTGTGAATCAGGATGCCCAGGCGTTTCTGGAGGAAACTGAAAATACGGTGGCACCGGAAGAGGCAAGTGAGGAAGCTAACAAGGAAGCAGAGCCGGCAGCAGACCAGGCAGTGCCTGAAGAACCTATTGTTGTCAAGGTGGGCGTTCCTGCGGGCGTAACGGCAATGAGCATGCTGGGTGCAATGCGTGAAGAGGAAAGAGGTCCAATCAGCTTTGAGTTTGACATCATTCCGACACCGGATCTGATTGCTGCAAAGCTTATCAACAAGGAAGTTGATTTTATTGTGCTGCCAACAAATTTGGCATCTATTCTTTATAACAAGGGTGTGGAATACAAGCTTGCCGGTTCCTCAATCTGGGGAACGCTTTATATGATTTCCAGTGAAGAAATTACAGACTGGGCTGACTTGAAGGGTAAGGAAATCTACACGATCGGCCGCGGACTGACGCCGGATGTCATGTTGCGCTATCTGCTGGAGAACAAGGGTATTAATCCGGATGAAGATGTCACAATCACCTATTTGAGCGGTGCCACTGAACTTGCACCAACCTTTATTTCTGGACGTTCTACGGTTTCGGTCATTCCGGAGCCAATGCTCAGTGCAGTACTGATGAAAAAGCCTGAAGCAAATGTTGTCTTTGATTTCCAGAAGGAGTGGGCTGGTATTACAGGTACAGGAGAGAGCTATCCACAGGCGTCGGTAATGGTACAGAATGCTTTTGTTGAAGCGCATCCTCAAGCCGTTCAGGCTGTGCTCGCAGAGTTTGAGCGCAGTGCAAAATGGATTAATGAAGATACCGAGGCCGCAGGTGCCTTTGCAGAAACGCTGGATATGGGTCTTAAGAAGGCTATTGTAGTGAATGCGGTAGAGAGATCAAACATCAGATTCGTTGGCGTAGAAGAAGCCAAGCCGGAAATTGAAACATATCTGTCAGTTCTGATGGATGCATCGGAAAAACTGATCGGAGGCAAAATGCCAGATGAAGCCTTTTACTTCGCAAAACCACAAAAGTAAAGAACGACTTTATACCATGATCTCCACGATACTGCTGATTGCAGCTTGGGCTGTTCTGGCACAAATTGTGGATATGGAGCTGAAACTGCCGTCGCCAATGAGAACCCTTGTTGCCATCTGGGGAATCATTATGAGCGACTGGTTTTGGGAGTCTGTAGGCGCGACGCTGATCAGATTGGTACAAGTCTTTGTCATATCGATGGTTGGGGGGAGCCTGCTGGGAATTCTAGCAGGTTTTTTCCCTGTTATCAATTACATCTTGAAGCCAATAATTTTACTGGTTCGATCCACACCCAATGTGGTTGTCATTCTCCTGGCCTTCATATGGATTGGGCAGGAGCGTTCACCGCAGCTTGTGGGCTTCATGGTAATTTTTCCTATTGTATATTCAAATATTCTCAATGGACTGAAAAATGTGGACACCAAGCTGATTGAAATGGGGAGACTCTATAAGCTAAGTCACCTCTCAATGCTGAAGGACATATTCATTCCATCAATCAAGCCCTATGTAAGAGCTGCAATGAGTTCTGCAATTGGTCTGAACATGAAAATCATGATTGCAGCAGAGGTAATCTGTCAGCCGCGATTTGGCGTAGGAACCAGATTGCAGCAGGAGCGGATGTTGGCCAACATCCCAGAACTCATAGCTTGGGGGATTATTTCCATTGTACTGGTTGCCCTGATTGAGAAGCTGGTTGCCAAAATAAGACCGGCATAGGTACGTAGATTTTGAATTAAAGGAATAAGTTGGGGTAAGTAGTCACTAGGCAGATGGAGGCGATAGAGTGGCTGCAAAATATAGAACTTCAAAGACGAGGCTGAAACAAAAAAATAGGCGCAGTATGAGACAGCGTATTAAAAAAATGATGGTATTCAACAGTTTACTGACCATTGTTGTTATGAGTACGCTTGTTCTTATGGTCATATATGGAACGATTGGGTCCATGGGCGCAATGATCTCTGATGTCGTTGCGGGTGACATTGTGCATGAGCTTGAAAAGCCTTACAACAGAACGGTGCTTTCAAGCATTAAGCAATCTGGTGAGCTTCAGGAAAGTGAAGCGCTTCAGAAGTGGTATCATTCCATAGGCAACAAATTCTATTTTGATCTGAGCGAGGGTTTCACGCAAAGGTCAGAGGATGAGTTCGATACAATGGTAGGCGTCATGAATGATAACGCTATGGAAATGGAGTTTAGCGAGGAAGACGGACTTATGGAAATAAGTCTCGTTTTTGTGGAAATCACCAAGGGCGATGAGGTTGTTTTCTCAACCATGCCAGAGGAAAGCACATCATCCATGGATATAAAGAAGGCCATGAAGCATTATGAATACGAAAGTGTTCAATCCTACTATGACGTTGATGGAGCGCAAGTCGGCGATGTCCGTGTCCGCTTCAATGCAATGCTTCTTGTGGGTGTGACAATTGCTTTTACGGGTCTTTTTGTCATTGCGGCAATTCTCTCGTCAATCTTTTCAATCATCATCAGCATCATTTCATCCGGTGCCATAACAAAGTCCCTAGGAGAACTGCAGCGTAAAATGCGCAGTCTGGCACAGGGAGAGCTTGAGAATGCCCTGCATTCAGAGCTGGAAGTGAGACGTCCTTTTTCTGAAATTGAAGACTTGGCATCTTCTACAAGAAGTATCATCGACCAGATGCGAACCTACTCTGAATCCATTGAAAGTCATAGACTGGAGCTGGAAGCGCAGAACATTGAGCTGGTGGCTCAAGGTGAGGAACTCACTGATATCAATGGGAAGCTTGAAAGTGTCAATGTTCAGATGAAGGACATTCTTGATAATGTCGGACAGGGATTTCTGAGATTTGAGTCAGACCTGATGATTCATACGGAGTATTCCAAGGAGTGCAGTACTCTTTTTGAGTTTTGTGTAGCCAATAAGAAACTGTCAAATCTTCTATATCCAAACGATGCCCAACAGGCAGAATTTGTAGATGATTTGCTGATTAAAATACTGACCAGCAAAGAGGAAAGTGTAGGTCTCTACTTACCCCTATTGCCAGATGAAGTGGTCATTCATGACCGTATCATTCGAATTGATTACAAGATTTCTGATGCGAAAACTGCCATGATTGTCATTCTTACGGACATTACTGAAACCAGAGAACTTGAAGGTAAGATGGATGCAGAAAGGCAGATTCTGAAAATGGTTGTAAAAGCTATGGTACACAGGAGTTTGTTCGTTGGCGTTGTCGAAAGCTTTGAACAGTTCATATATGATGGTAGTGCGGCAGGATGGCGGCTTGATGGCGCGACTGAGGATGAACTTAAATTCATCATGCGTCAGCTGCATACCTTCAAGGGCAATTTCAGTCAGTTCGACGCAATCAATTTAACGCGTGCGCTTCATAATGCTGAGACAAAGATCCTTGAGGCTCTGAATTGTGGTGACAGCTGTGAGTCAGCGGACATCGAAAGCAAAATTCTCATTGACCTCAAAGAGGCTTTTGCCAAGGACATGGACATTATAAGAAGCTACGTTGGAAGTGAGTATTTTGTTCAGAATGACCAGTTTGTCATTGAGAAGAACCGGATTCTTGAGATTGAGAAAAAAATGCAGAATGTACTGTCTGAGCAGGAATGTAAGATGCTTCTTCCAGATATAAGGAGCCTGCGTTATAAGTCGCTCAAAGAGCTTCTCAAAATGTATCCGGAATATTCGGCAAAACTCGCTGAGCGCCTTGAAAAATCCATAGCGCCATTTACCATTCAGGCAGATGACATTCTCGTGGATGAAGAGAAGTATCAGGGGCTTGCGAATGTCATTGTTCACATTTTCAGAAATGCTATTGATCATGGAATAGAAACGCCAGATGCACGTGTGGAGTCGGGCAAGGAAATGGTCGGCAGAATTTCCTGTATCGTATCGGATTTGGGACAGGCCTTTGAGTTGAATATCACCGATGATGGTGCCGGAATAGATTTAGATAGAATTAGGGACAAGCTTAAGGAAAACGGGTATTCGGACGATGCTGTGGCAAGGCTGAGTGAACGGGAGCTTCTGGATACCATATTTGAAGATGCCTTCACAACCCACCAGGAAGCAACCCTGCTTTCGGGTAGAGGCACTGGACTGGCAGCTGTCAAAAGAGCGGTGAATGAACTGGGTGGTAAGATCAGCATTAGTTCTTCCCTAGGAAAAGGAACTACCTTCACAATACGTATTCCATACGATACCGAACATGAGATGCGTGCCCTTAAAGCAGAAAACTTCCTTACAGAAGTGGCACATACCGCCTCTGACTATATCAACACCCATGTTGTAAATGACAGAAATGTCATTGCCAAGCCAATTGGCAGAACCAATCAGATCGAGCTGGGCGCAATGACTGCACTTGTGAGCTTGAAGGGGGTCATCAATGCCCTGATACTCATCAGTGTCAACGGGGCATTTGGAGAAAGACTTGCTTCCAGTTTTCTATATGACCCTGTACCAGAAGACGAAATCGAGTTGTACATCGGAGATGTTTTGGCGGAAATCTCCAATACCATACTTGGGAATACCTTAGGGCATTTCGATGATGGACACGATTTTCTTCATATGGGGATTCCGGCAATTATTTCGAATAAAGGCGCATATGTCAGGTACTCTGAAGCGGAAATTTTGACATGCGAGTTTGAGTTTGATGACAGCTATATGAGTATACACATGATTCGATTAGAAGGCGATCAGATTGAGGAGGCAACACTATGGCAAGAATACTAATAGTAGATGATTCAGCGGTAATGAGACTTAATCTGAGAAAAATCCTCACGGATTCCGGACATGACGTTGTCGGCGAAGCACCTAATGGTAAAGTTGCGCTCAACCTATATGAGAAGCTCTTGCCAGATCTTGTCACAATGGACATTACAATGCCGATCATGTCTGGTGTAGATGCCACTGGACTAATAATTTCAAAGTATCCAGAGGCAAAAATAGTCATGATCAGTGCCCTGAATCAGAAGAAAATGGTTTACGATGCTCTTAAGAATGGTGCCAAGCACTATATCATCAAACCCATTGACAAAGAGAAGGTCATGAGTGTGCTGAGTGAGGTTCTCATGACAGAGAGTGAAGATGCAGGCCCTGAAGAAGCGGAGCCGGTAAAAAAGCCTGCGGAAAGCAGGGGACCGCATTTTCACATTGAAAATGTAAGCGGTGTTTTTGTCATTCGCTTCAGACCGGGTTTTACCAACCTGGATATGGATGACATGAATACGGCCATGCAGGGGATTCTATTTATTAGCCCACTCAAGCTCAAGTTCGATTTTGGCGATTTGACCGAGTTCAATGACGGGTACTTGAACCGCATCATGGTCTATGCAAAGAAGGCACTTGAGAGTGGTGGTGAATACGAGTTTGTTGCAGGAACGGAGAATTTGAAGGAGATAATCCTGTTTAAAGAGGAGACGTATTTGCATGAAAAACACGATTCTGCTGATTTCTAAAGGAAGAAAACTCTATGAATATTTGAGCGGAATGATTGACCATAGCATATACACGCTGAACAACTCCAGTGCAGCGGAGGTCATGCAGAAGATCTTCATGACTCATCCGTTTTATTTGGTTGTAGACCTGGACCAGGTGACCATGCAGACGATTCAGACAATAAAGTCTGTGCAGGATCTGGACTACACGCCGATTTTGTATGTAGGCCATACCGAGTCTGTAGCCTTGCACAGAAAGAGTTTTCCAAAAGATCTGGCCATTGAGCTGAATAGGCTGGATGTTATGCTTGGATACCTGCTGAGTCAGGGATTGTCATTCAAGCTGGAATACAATAAGATCTCTGAGGCCTATGAGACAATCGATACCCTGACAAGTGATGCCAAGTATGTTATGAACAGGTATTTGCTTGAGGATTATGGTGATTTCAGCTATTCCTCTGGTGAGGTCATCAACAGCATATTTGCCTCGAATCCAATTCTGCACAACAAGCCGGAGTATGTCTGGGTGGTTCATCCGGAGTATGCGGACCGCCTTGCCGTGCTCTTTAGAAAGGCGTCAAGTGCAGATGAATACTTGAAAGTACATGAAACCCACCTGAGTGAGGCGGACCAGTTCGGCTTTGATGTTTATGCTGAAAATGGCTTCAGAATGAATTGTGAGCAGGAGCAGTTTTCTGATATTGACTTGAACTCACAGCATTTTCCTGACACTATGACAGGCAGACTTTCAGATTTAAAGAACTTCGCTGGCTACGGCATGGATCAGATTGTTGTCATAGGCTGCAATTATGGAAATCCGGTAGGCAATTACGAGTCATCCGTTCTGAAATCCATGACGGTGACCCTTGACCTGCTTGAAAATATTCGGCTTCAGGTACATGAGGTTGAAGGTGCCTTCAACTACACGCTCGATGCCCTGGCACGGGCGGCAGAGGCCAGTGATGATATGACGGGTCAGCATATACGCCGGGTCAATAAGTATTCGAGGTTTATTGCTGAAAATCTGGGGTTTGATCGGCATTTTGTTAAGGAAATATGCAACGCGGCACAAATGCACGATGTTGGAAAAATCTATGTTGACAATCAGATTCTAAAAAAGCCTGGAAAGCTGACACAGGACGAATATCTGGAAATGAAGAAGCATACTGTATATGGTGAAATCATTATCGGACAATCTGAAAAGCTTACCATGGCTGCAGAAATCGCCCTGAATCACCATGAGAAAATGGATGGTACAGGCTATCCGAATGGCATCAAGGGAGAGGCTATCCCTGTGAGTGCACGGATTGTCATGCTTGCTGACATTTACGATGCACTTCGAAGTGACCGGTCCTATAAATCTGGTTTCAGTCATGAAAAAACAATGGACATTATCTTGAATGGCGATGGGCGGGTTGAGCCACATCATTTTGACCCGGAGGTCTGGCGCGTATTCAAGGACCATCACGATACATTCAATAGCATATTCGATTCAATGGAAGGTTAGTGGAAACAGATTTATGAGAAACAAAGAGGAAATACAGCACGCCCTTCTGGCGTGGTACGAAAATGAAAAAAGGGATTTGCCGTGGCGAAAAACTTCCGACCCCTATAGGATTTGGATTTCTGAAGTCATGCTCCAGCAGACTCAGGTTGAAACCGTTAAGGGCTACTATGAGAGGTTTTTGAAAACCTATCCGACTGTGGATACCCTGGCCTTAGGTGATGATGACACACTTATGAAGCTTTGGGAGGGATTGGGCTACTATTCTCGGGCCAGAAATCTGAAACGTGCAGCCTATTTGCTTCACACGGAGTATGGGGGAATTATGCCGACTGAACTTGGCGAAATTCGAAAGCTACCCGGCATAGGGCCATATACGGCAGGTGCGGTACTCTCAATAGCATATGGGAAAGCGGTGCCTGCAGTAGATGGAAATGTCATTCGTGTTTACAGCAGACTTTTCTCCGTGCTTGAGCCGGTAGATACCAAAGAAGCCAAAGAGACAATCAATCAAATTGCAGATGCCCTTGTTCATAATGGAGATCCCGGAAGCTACAATCAGGCTCTGATGGAACTTGGCGCAATGGTTTGTACACCTAGAAATCCCAGATGTGACACTTGTCCCGTATCACACTGCTGCATGGCGCTCGAGGGTGGCATACAGGCAGAACTGCCGCGTAAGCTCCCTAAGAAGGCTAAAAAAGAAATGGACGTTTACGCCATGGTAGTGAGAAAAGAAGCTGAATTTCTTGTCGTACGGCGTCAGTCTGGTGGCCTGCTTGAAGGCTTATGGAGCCTGCCATCTGTTGAGATTGACAGACACAAAGAAAAAGCAGTGGATATGAAATCGCACTGCTTGGACTATTTGAAAGATAATTTTGACATGGATGCCGTATTCTCAGAGGAGCTTGGGAAGGCGTCCCATGTATTCACACACATAAAGTGGCATATTCATGTCCTTGCGTTTGAATGGGTGTCTGGCGAAATTCCTGCATTTCCTGAATCCATGTGGATCAAGGCGTCCGAAATCGGGACGTATGCATTTCCGACAGCCTATAAGAAGGCACTGCGCAGTGCGTCGCTCTTGTAGGGACCGCTGGTGTTGAAATTGACATATAGAATTTCGGAGGCGTTGCCGTCGATGGGAATAATCTCACAGGCACTGCCTCTTATTTTTTTGACAATCTTTTTGATTTTAGCCATTTCTGCGGAAAATCGTTCTACAGTTTGCAGCCCCTCAGGGTTTCCGTACAGACCAGCGATAGACAGGGATGTGATGTCATACTGCTTAGTTTCTCCAAACCTGTCTTCCGTAAGAATATAGCCCTTTTCGCGGTCCTGTTCATTGTAGAACTCAATGATTTTCGAATCAAAGCTTGTAAGTATATCTGTTACCATCTGCTGAAGTTTGTCGGTATCGCTGGTTTCAATGACCGCAACGAAGTCATCGCCGCCGATGTGGCCGACAAAGCTGTTTATGGAGTCTCTGCTCTTGATTTTGTCCTGAATGATCTGGGCTGTGGTCTTGATGATTTTATCACCGTTGTCAAAGCCGTAGACATCGTTGTATGCCTTGAAGTTGTCCAGGTCAAAGTATAAGGTGCAGCAGGGTGTACTGTAAGTAATGGTGTCGTTGAGAACGCGGTTGATGATGGTGTTTCCAGGCAGACCGGTAAGCGGGTTCGTCTCCCTGGCATAGTCGCGTTCAAGCTGTATGGCATACTGAAGCAGGTTTTTTACGGTGACAAGGCCATGGTATTTGGCACCAAGGGTGACGACAATGGTATCGTAAATATGGTCGTTGCTCCGTGCCATGGCGAGTTCGGCCACTTTGTTGATTGCCATGTAGTAGTCGACAACAAGCGGAGATTCATCCATAAGCAATGACACTGGACGATTCATATAGAGGGCATGACCATATTGTGAGGCAAGTGTCTGGTAAAAGGCCTGCTTTGTGATAAGGCCGTCTACAAAGCCCTTGCGGGTAATGCATACCCCCTCTGTTCGATTGTCATCAAAAGCTTCGGCGAGCTTGTTGCCTTTGGTCTCTGGGGCAACGCTGGGCCTTTGCTCGGCAAGGGGACCGATAAAATGATAGTTTGAGCTGTAATTGCCGTTGTTTTCGATTTGCTGGTGATACCTGTGCATGGATGTAATGAGTGCATCAGAAAGGGAAAGAAGCTTGCTCGCAGGGCGTTGAAAGTAATAGCCCTGGCCTGCATAGACGCCGAGGCGAATCAGTGTTTTAAGTTCTTCCTTTTTTTCAATGCCTTCAGCGATAATTCGAATGTTTGTATTGTTGCCAAGTTGAACAAAGCTTTTGACAATGGCTTGTTTGAATGAGTCCTTGTGAATATCTCTGACGATATTCATATCAATTTTGATGAAATGCGGTTTTGTTTCTACGATTGTGTTCATGCCAGAATAGCCAGAACCGGCATCATCAATCGCAATCTTATAGCCCTGATTGGTGTAGTATTTCAGTATTTCGGTAAAGGCCTCATAATCCTCAATAGCCGTTCTTTCAGTTATTTCAAAGATGATGTTATCTGGAGAAATGCCGAACTTCTCAAGGTATTCCTTAGTAAGGCCTTTTTCGAATTTGGGGTCTTTGATTACGTTGGGGTCTACGTTGAGAAAAAGGAACTGATTGTCGTTGAGACCATGTGCCCGTTCAATGGCAAGGCTTCGAAGCAGGATTTCCAAATCCCAAAGCATATCATGGATTTCAGCTGCCGCAAGCAAGTTCTCTGGATTCTGAAAGAGCGTGTTTGAAGGGCCGCGGCTGAGGGCTTCGTAACCGATGATATCCCCTTGGTCGAGTTTGACAATGGGCTGGTAAACTGTTTGTATGTCTTTGTGGCGAATGATGCGTTGGATTTCAAGTGCGTATGCTGTGTCTTTCATAACTGCCTCCCAGTTAATAACCGTTTCGTACGCAAATAGTATAAAGATACCACGTAAAAATTAGGTTGCAGTCGAGTTAAAGGCTTGTTAAGTGGGTATATATATTACGAAAAATTAACAATTTGGCATGATTTGAGGAGGAAAACCAATGAAACGCTTGAATGAAAGTGCTGAAGTCAGCCATTTGCTGGATACTTTTATTTGCCCACAGTGCAGTTCTCCTTCACTGAAGATAATTGACAATCAATATGGTCGCTGTGGCAATGATGGATGTGACTACGAGGGACGTGTTAAAACGAGACAGCCAAAGCCGCACGAGGACCAAATGCTGTGTGTAATCGTGGACAATGAGCTATACTGTATTGAAAAGGATGATCTGGAAGCACCGCTGATTAGAGCTGAAAAAGACGAGTAAATAGCGTGCATATATGAAAATGAGGGGTTGTCACTTAGTGACAACCCCTCAGACTGTTTACAAACTTTGTTAGACTAGTGCTTCCTTTTAATGAGAACCTCAATTGCAGAAGGGATGATCTCAAGATTGAGTGGAAGTCTGCCCGCATACTCGCCATCAAAGTCAAGCTCGATATCATCATGGTCTACCGCTCTTATGCTCAGCTTGTTGGTTCTGAAGTAGAGGACCTTGTCATGATTGATGTGCTCGCCCTTGAGTACAGCTAGAAAGAGTTCAGCTGCCTTCTGGATGTTTTCTGATGCCTTGATGAAAACACAATCAAGGAGCCCGTCCTGCATTTCAGCAAGTGGAACGAGCCGGTCAAAGCCACCAATGGTAGGTGAGTTTGAGATGATGAAGAGGTTGAACATGCCCTCACTGATTTCATCTTCGTGTTCAATTATTAATGGGTAGGCACGCAGACCGCTTGAAGTGAGCTCTCGAAGCACCTCTAGGTAATATGCGGTTCTTCCCAGCATGTGCTTCAGTTCAACGGGTGTCTTATGCGCGACGGCAGTAATCATGCCACCCGCTACGACATTGAGAAAATAACGGTCCTCTGATTTGCCAATATCGATGGGCTCATAATAGAAATCATCAATCATATTGCAGAATTCAACAGGGTCGTTGCTGATTCCAAGATGCTTGGCGATATCGTTCATAGTGCCCTCATGAAGGAGCGCCAGAGGGATTTTTTTCCCCGACTCGTAAATGCCGCTTGCCACTTCGTTTATGGTGCCATCTCCACCTGCTGCGATAATGATTTGCCAGGGGCCATTGGCTGATAGCTTGGCTTCTCTTCTGCCGTCGCCCGGAGACCTTGTGGCATATTTGTTGACCGTGTAGCCGCGGTCAAGCAGTATGCGAGCAACATGGTTTACCCTGTCCTCAGCGGCACCGCGACCGGAAATCGGGTTATATATGATTTTTACGAATTTCATAAAACCACCACCTGTGTATGGTATTAATACCCAATATAAAAAGGCCTGGACAAAAATACGTGTATAAAATATCAAGTATTGTCTCTACGTGCATAAGAAAATAAGCCACCTGAAGAATATCAGGTGGCTTGTTTGCACATTAATTATAGGATTTCAAGAATCGTGATTTTTGTAACGCCACCTGGAGTCTGGATATCCACAGTTTCACCAACAGCCTTGCCAATAAGACCAGCGCCGATAGGTGATTCATTGGAAAGCTTGCCTTCAAATGGATCTGCTTCGATTGTAGATACGATTTTGATTGTGTCTTCTTCGTTTTCGTCAACGTAAAGAATTTTCAGCTCTGTGTTCATAGAAACAGCTGTTCCATCCGCATCCGCAACAAGCTCGTAGTTTTCAAGCATTTCGCGTAGACGAAGGATTTCTGTCTCGTTGTGCGATTGTGCTTCGCGCGCAGCATGATACTCTGCATTTTCAGAGAGGTCACCGAATTCACGCGCTTTCTTGATTTCTTCAGAAATTTCCTTACGTTTGATAATAAGGTGGTCCATTTCTACCTGCACCTTTTCAAGTGCACTTTGTGTCATAAGAATTTTCTTTGCCATATAGTTCAACTCCTCTTTAGTGATCTTGCAGGAATTATTTTGCTAAATAGAATCAGGCTTAATCTTAAAACCTGCTGATTAATGGATTGTCAATAAATCTAGCCAATCATACAAATAGTATATTAACACATTCTTAAGGTTATTGTCTACAAACAGTGATATAATTATATGGAATATATATAAATATGAAGTAAAAATTTAAATTGAGGGAGTGACACGTAGTGGCTGATGTAATTGATTACAAAATTTATGGTGATGACATGCAGCTTGTGGAAATCGAACTTGATCCACAGGAAGGCGTCCGTGCAGAAGCTGGCGCAATGACTTATATGGAAGATGGCATCGAGATGGAAACCGGAACTAAGGGCGGATTTATGAAAGGCCTGAAGAGAATGGTTACCGGCGAGTCCTTTTTTATCACAACATTCTACAATATTGGGTCGGGTAAGGCCAGTGTTGGATTTGGTGCCCCTTATCCTGGAAAAATCATTCCTATTGATTTAAGTATGTATGGCGGTCGCTTTATCTGTCAAAAGGATTCCTTCCTCTGTGCAGCAAATGGTGTGGAGGTTGAAATTGAATTGACCAAGAAGCTAGGCGCCGGATTCTTCGGTGGTGAAGGCTTTATTCTCCAGAGACTTGAAGGAGACGGTCTAGCCTTTATTCATGCTGGTGGAACCATCGTTGAAAAGGATTTGAAACCGGGTGAACGCATCAAGGTAGACACGGGTTGTATTGTTGGTTTCCAAAATACTGTCGACTACGATATCCAGTTCGTGGGTGGATTTAAAAACGCCCTATTTGGAAAAGAAGGTCTTTTCCTAGCCCATCTGACAGGTCCTGGTAAAGTGTATCTGCAGTCGCTTCCAATTTCACGACTGGCTGAGCGCCTTTATGCAAATGCGGCCATGGGTTCCAACAGAGGTGAAAGCAACGGTATTGATGTTGGTGGTGCAATACTTGGTGGTCTATTTGGAGACAAGTAGGTAAAGTCAGGTCTGTGCGGGTGCACATGCATTATAGGCACGCCTGGACGAAATGTAAAGCGTATAGCATCAAAGGGTCTGTCATATGACAGACCCTTTTCATGTTTTAGCTTAAAATGAGAATTAATGGGCCTGAATACTGCTTATGGAACTGTTTTTGATGAAAATGAACAAAGTTAATTTCAGGGCCATAAATGCGTCCTGTTTTGCTTTACAAGTGTAATCGGTTAAGATACACTCATAAGGTATAAATTGTAGTGGCAATGCGAGGGGTTGTATGAAGACAATTCTTTATGTGGGAGACAACAGCATAGGCAATGTACAGGTGACATCTGCCGAAATGAATATGAAACTGGAAAGGTATGGCCTCGAAGTGATGCATTTTAAATCATTCGACAAGGTGATGCCTTATTTAAATGCTGATTTTGTGAAGATGGTGATATTCAATATACGCGGATTTGGGGACCTCGGAGCTGTACGTGAACAGATCCAGAAGGTCAACAAGAAATCAAACGGCGCCATTCCCATTGTCGTACTGACTGAAAATGACAATCCATGGTTCAGACAGGATTATATCGATATGAGCTATGTGTATTTTATCCAGTTTACAGATTGCGGCACGACGCTTAAAAGAAATTTTGAGACTCTTCTCACAGAAATAGAATACCGCAATCAGATGCGAAAGCTGAAATTCGCAGTTCTTGATGATGATAAACTTCAGCTTCATGCCCTTTATCGCTTGTTTGAAAAGCACGGTATCCGGAATGTGAACTACTTCAATCATCCTGATGAGTTTGAGGAAAGTGACGAGGAGTATGATATTTATCTGGTTGACCTGATCATGCCGGGAAAAAGTGGGGAAGAGGTCATATTCGAAACCCACAAGAAGTACCCGGACGCCATGGTGCTGGCAGTATCATCTTTGGAGAAGACCGATGTCATCGCGCGGGTTCTGAGCCTGGGCGCTAATGACTATATTGTGAAGCCTTATAACGAAACGATTTTTATGGCAAAAATCATGAGTAGTGCACGCCTTAAATCCCTGATGAATGCAAACCGCAAAAAGGCGGAGGCGCTTGAAGAAATTGTAGTGCGTGATCCCCTAACCAACCTCTATAACCAGAGACAGATTGAAGTCACTTTGACCGAACAGATTAAAATGAACGACAAGGGACTGAGTGCATTCTCCGTGATTATGATGGACCTTGATAAGTTCAAGGCAATCAATGACACATACGGGCATACTGTTGGCGATGAGGTTTTACGAAAAGTGGCGAATGTCATCGACAAGTGTATTGGAACAAAAGGCATCAGCGGCAGGTATGGCGGTGAGGAGTTCATTGTCATATTACCGGGCGCTCAAGAAGCGGAAGCCTTTTTCATAGCTGAAACTGTACGCAGACAGGTTGAGAAGCTGTCCTTGCCGCAGGATATACGCGTTACGCTGAGCCTTGGTGTTGCAGAGTTTAAAACCAATGATGACAGTGTCATTGAAAAGGCCGATAAAATGCTGTATGAGGCAAAAAGACGCGGACGTAACAGGGTGGTATGTACCAATCACTTGTGTTAAGCCAGATTAGAAAACAAAATGTGCAGATATGCCGGGAAGCGACCTGTAGAAAGGTTCGTTTCTCGGCTTTTTTATTTTCTGCCAGTAGGGGATTCGGTGGTATTATGGGGATGCGCACCTGAAGAGAATGTCATTCTCGACTTAAAAGTACGTTTTGATGCGATGGATAGGCAATTTGAAATCATTAATTTTTTGAAATATTACAGTGGTGTTTGTAATAAAACTACAACTGAAGAGGTTTGCGGAAATAGAGAGAGAGGGACAAAAATGTATGAAATGTTGCAACATCTGACTTTTGGGATGGGAAAAATGATGAAATTTTCAGAAAAGACCAACAGCTTGAAGCCATAAAATGAGAGTGCTTGTAATAAAGCTACAAAGAAAACGTTTTCCGCAAGGCCTGACATCCACTTTTGTTGACGGAATGCATATTTGAGACTACAATGAAAAAGAATTCTTTGGGAAGTGCCGAGGAATCGGGGGAGAACGCTTCGACAAAGAATTCATGTGCAGTCCACGCACCCCTGCAAGTGGACATCCATAATACGTTTTTCTCTAGAGTGAGAGGAAATCGGTTCGAATTTCAGTGCGCAGACCGCTGAAATTCATATCAGTGCATCGCCCCCTGCTGATGTAACTGAAAAAGTCTGCAAGCCCTTCAACAAATCAACCTGCTGTTATTTGTTGTCATTGATAATATTTGAGGACACCCCTCAATATTGAACGGGATTAGCCGGAGCATATGCTCCGGCTTTCTTTTTTGCGAAAAAGACAAAGAACAGCAGGGGGATAAAGAGAGCAGGATCCATCATGCGCGCATGAATGGGTCCCGCTCTCTTTATCCCCCTATTGGTCGTGCCTAACGACCAAAGCAATCGAAGATTGCTCGGTGCAGTTCTTACTAGGATAAACAGCAACTCAAGCGTCAGCAAGTTTTCAAATTGCACCCGTGCAATTTGAATATTTTTATATACTGCTGTACTTATCTCGATGACCAAAGCAATCAAGACTGCTTCAGATTATTGACAAGAATCAGAGCAACCGCAGGTTGCCCAGCACAGTTCGACAGGAACATAGTCGTGCCTACGAGCTACCAGTCCACCCACTGCACACAATTTGCGCACAATGTCACACTACTGCTATAATTTTAGTGTAGAATAGGGTTAAAGTGGTAATTGAAACTAATTTCAGGGTAAATATAGCTGGACGTTTACAGGTGGTCTGGAGGCTTTTATGGCACATATTTTGGTTGTGGATGATGAAAAGGAACTCAGAGATATTCTTGAAGATATTTTGCTAGGTGAGAACTATAAGGTGACGAAAGCGGAAAACGGTGAGACGGCACTGGATTTCTTATACGACAACAGCTATGATCTGGTCCTGCTCGATGTGATGATGCCGGACATGGATGGCTGGAGTGTCCTAAGAGAAATCCGGGAAATGGACTATGTGCCGGTCATTATGCTGACAGCACGAAATCTGGAAAATGACGAGGTCTTTGGCTTCGAGCTTGGGGCCGATGAGTATATTACAAAGCCGTTTAGAAAAGCCATTCTGCTGGCACGCATCAAATCCATACTCAAGCGTTCCGGCCAGAAGGAAGCTATGGAGGCCTATGAATTCGACGGGCTGCATGTGGACACACGCGCTGTGAAGGTAACAATCGATGGCGTAGCGGTCAATCTGAGCAGTACGGAGTATGAATTGCTTCTATACCTAATTGTTAATAAGGGCGTTGCCTTATCACGTGAACAGATACTCGACAAGGTATGGGGAATGGACTATTTTGGAGGTACGCGAACCGTGGATACGCATATCAAACGCCTTCGGAGTAAAATTGGGAACCATGCTGAGAGAATAAGTACGGTTCGCGGTGTTGGGTATCGCTTCGAGGAGGCGCTGAATGTCAATTAGAAAGCGGTTGTTTTTAGGCATATCCACCTTCATATTGATTTTCGTCATCATTGCTTTTGGTGCCTTTGTGGTATTTATGCCGAATTTTGTCGAAAACTCAAAGCAAGAGGAAATGATTGCTGTCGCAAGACAGATAAAGAATGCGTCATCTCAGGATGCTCTGGACCTGCTCGTGTCAGATATTTCGGGCTCAACGGACATATCCGTGGTCATGGAGAATGATATGGTCTCTGGGAATATGAGTGGCAACGGTCATGGCAGAGGGGCAGGCAGAAACATCACCGAAGGTATGGGTGGCATTCTGGACGCTGCAGCCAGTGCGGGCAGCCAGGACTTTTTTGTAGTGGAGCACCGGGCTCTCAACACACCCTTCATGATTTATAAGGACTATTCGGAGCTTAATCAGACCTTTTATGTCATGCGTCCAATGCAGTCAATTGATGATGTGGTCGGGGTGGCAAAGGAATTTTTCAGTGTGATAGCAATCTTTGCCATACTATCCGGTCTTGGATTTTCCTACGTCTATTCAAAGCGTTTTGTTAAACCAATTCTGACACTCAATGAAATTGCGGGTCACATGGCTCAACTCGATTTTACGCATATTTACACGGATACAGGACGGGATGAAATCGGTGAGCTTGGAAGGAGTATTAACCACCTCTCAGACCAGCTGGACCGTGCCCTGAAAGATCTCGAGGCTGAGCTTCAGCATAAGGAGAGACTTAACCAGCTTCAAAAGCGGTTTTTAGCAGATGCATCCCATGAGCTTAAGACACCCCTTGCAATTATTATGGGCAATATGGAGCAGTTAAGCGATTCCCTTGTTGAGGAAGAGGGGAGAGACCGATACTATCAAACAATCATTAATGAACTAGAGCATATGAACCGCGTGATTCATGACCTGCTCAAGCTGTCTGAACTAGAAAGTGCGCCAGACGCACTGAACATTCAAAATGAAGACATGGCTTCCATAATTGACGATGTCCTATTTGCCTATTCTGAAATCATCAGGAACAAAGAGATTGAAATCGAGTACGATATTCCAGAGACCATGCCTGTACGCATGGATGGAAAGCACATGGAAACCGTTATGAGAAATGTAATAGGAACGCGCTCAAGCATTGTCCCGAGGGTGCAGTGGTTTCAGTAGGTGCAGCTTACGACACCCAAGGGTTGACCCTGCAGGTCTTCAATACCTCAAAGCCCATCCCTTCGGAAAGGCTTGCTACCCTTTTTGACAGATTCAGCAAATATGAAGGTGTTTCCAATGGACATGGTCAGAAGTCCACAGGGCTAGGTCTTGCAATTGTAAAGAGAATTTTGGATTTGCACGGCTTCAAATATGAAATGAAAAATGCGAGTGGAGGCGTTATCTTCATGGTGACACTTCCAAGTGCAAATCTAATTGAATAGTACAACCTGAAAGGAGCATCCGGTAGGATGCTCCTTAACTTTGTCTATAAAACTGCAATTACTGGTCAGCTACAGTACGAGAAGCCAGGATTTCCAGCTCCATTTCATGCAGCTCATGAATTTCCTCTTCTGTGAGCTGAGATAGCAGGTCTTGACGATAGCGGTGGCTGAGGGCCTCTCGTGTATTGTGTTCCTTGTCACGTAGGGCATCCCAGTGGATTTTTCTACGTTTTAGGTAGAGGTCATAATCGACAACCCGCGTACCGTCATCTAAGAACTCAAGGCCGACAAGAATCTTTTTGATATGGATTGGGTTGTAGAATGTAAAGAAGCGAACCTTATAAATACCTACAGACAGGAAAATCGTCGCAGCATCGGTTCCCCAGGATTCACCAAGAATCAGCCCCAAATCAAGCTTCTCCAAAATATATGCCAGTCGCTTATAATGCAGGCTGAATTTGCCGTAAGCGTCATAGATCTTTATTTTGAGTTCATACCAGTCTTCGTTGTGGAGCCCTGCATTGAGGTACTTGAGGTTTTGAAGGCGCAGGGACTGCATGACTTCTCGAAAATCACGCTCAGTATGCAGAGATTCAGGGTGCATGGACTCATAGGTCACGGGCTGGGCGATATTTCCCTTTGTAAAGGAAATGACCGTGCCGCCTGATTTTTCATTGAGCTGGGTGAGGATTGTGGCGCTCGTAGCCTGGAAGTCCTTCTTGACCATTTCAATAACCTTTTCTTCATCACCAATGAGCTTCATGATGACAATGCCCGGGCCAACACGCGTCTGAGTGATGAGTCTCTTTGTGTCTGCGTTGATGATGCGCATGAGAATCTCAAAC
The DNA here is from genome assembly GCA_963678925.1 of uncultured Acidaminobacter sp. Lineage (GTDB taxonomy): Bacteria > Bacillota > Clostridia > Peptostreptococcales > Acidaminobacteraceae. The sequence continues at coordinate 3,426,064 of OY787533.1, forward strand.
ATTTCACCGTGAATGTGTATAAGTGCGTCGACCTCACTGAAGGATAGGGTTGGTTTCATCTTAGAAACCATATAGACAATGACGTCCCGATCTGATGCTTCACCTAAGAGGGCATTCAGTTCCTTTTCCTCCGTAGGGGCCGGATTATAGACTTCAATTACATTCAAGTGCTCTTTCAGGAAATCAATAGCTAAATCAAGGTCTGATATTTCAAGTAGTAATGTCTTATAACCGCTTCTCACAAGTTTTAGCATGGTTATCCTCCTTCAGATGCAGATTAAATTCCAAGTTTTCCTTTGTTCAGCCTGCTGTCATTGGTACCGGTAGGATAGTTCAGGCTGATGATGTTCTTTGTTTCCAGTTCAATGATATAGATATGCTCCAGTGCATTCAAATAGGTGCCATGTTCTGTTTTTTCTGAAAGCGCTGTAAGGTCATGCCCGAAGAGATAAAAGGCTTCATGCCCGTCAGATTCCGGTTTTGGGGGATAGTGTGAAATACCAAAGTCTACACCTTCAATTTCAAGATGCTCAGGACCTGAGAAGACAACTGCAGTCGGAAAAATCTCCTTTACACTTTGCAGGTGGTCATGGTTGCCAAGGGCGATATAAACGCTTGCCGCGCTGTGTTCAAAAATAGCACCGAGCTTCTTCAAGCTGCGCCTGTAGTCCTTAAGTCTGTTTGGGTACATTTCAAGCTTGATATTGTCGACCAGATCACCTGTATGGATGATATAGTCGGGCTTCAGCTTTTCAATGAGTTTTTTCAAATCAGAATACAGAAGTGCAGGTGTATCAGAGACATGGAGTACATTTTTCCCCTCTAAAGCAAGAACCTCATCCGGAATGTAGAGGTTTCCCAGTATGTTTTTAAGTAGTTTTTTCAGCTGAGGCATTGGACATCCTTTCGAAATCGGGCTTGTTCATTGCTGCAATCATTACTTGGTCTTATTACAATTATACCAATTTTCCAGCAGGTTATTGATAAACTTTGTCCGGGCTCTGCGTGTATATTTCAAAAACATCACAATAGTGTGTGTTGACGTTGCAATTCCAATAACATATATTTATTAATAGACACTAAAGTCAAGGGGAGAAGCATATGCAAGCATATTTGGAAAATTTGATTCTAGAGAATCGTCACTGGACATCAAGCGGTAAGGTTGCAAATTACATTCCTGAGCTTGGCAAGGCAGATGGCGGTCAGCTTGGAATTTGTATTCGCACACTTGAAGGGGACAAGTTCTGTGCGGGGGACTACAACAAGCCCTTTACAATACAAAGTGTGTCCAAGCCGCTGGTTTTACTGTTAGCCCTAATGGATCAGGGGGAACAGAAGGTATTTGAAAAGGTGGGCATGGAACCAACGGGGGACCCATTCAATTCGATGATCAGGCTTGAAACATTCGACAACCACAAGCCCTACAATCCAATGATCAATGCCGGTGCCATAGCTGTTGCAGATATGATCAAGGGCTCAAGCGTGGAAGACAGGCTCGAACGTGTGATTAAGCTGCTTCGCAGACTTGCTGGTGGTGCCTATGTGAATTTCAACGAAGATGTATACCTGTCTGAAAAGCGCACAGGAAACCGAAATCGCGCCATGGCTTATTTTATGAAGGAGTTTGGCATCATTGAAAATGACGTTGAAGAGACACTTGATCTGTATTTTAGGCAGTGTTCCATTGAAATGACATGCGAGGGACTGGCCAATGCGGCACTTGTGCTGGCAAACAGTGGCATAGATCCAGATTCGGGGGAAGTCATTGTACCAAAGCGTTTTGCACGTATCTCAAAGACATTTATGATGACTTGCGGTATGTATGACGCTTCAGGTGAGTTTGCCATGAACGTGGGTATACCAGCTAAGTCAGGTGTAGGCGGCGGCATACTATGTGCTGTTCCAAAACGACTCGGTGTCGGTGTATTTGGCCCATCACTGGATTCAAAGGGCAATTCGATTGCCGGAATAAAGATACTCGAATCCCTGTCTAAAAAATACGATTTGTCATTGTTCTAAAGAATAGTTTATAATGATATAAATAATAAAGATATGACGAAAAGGTCATATCTTTTTTTACAAGTGAGGGGTGTGAAAATGCAGCAGGGTATTGGTGAAAACATTAAAGCGCTTCGTCTGGGAAATAAGATGACACTAAAAGATCTCAGCGAGGCTACAGGCTTGTCAATCGGTTTTTTATCGCAGGTTGAACGCGGATTGACAGCTCTTGCAATTACTTCACTGGAAAAGATTGCGGCCGCTCTGGAAGTTGACTTGTCATACTTCTTCCCAGTGAAAAGCAAAAGCGACAGTGAAATACTCAAGTCCTATGAGCGTGAGGTTTTTCAGGTTGAAAACAATCAGTTCATTCACTATCACCTGACAAATCAGCTCGACAAGATGGATATGATTCCTAAAATGGTGGAAATACTGCCGATGTCCGAGCTTAAGGATGTTCCGACGCATCAGCATGATGGAGAAGAGTTCGTTTACGTTCTTGAGGGTGTCTTTACACTGATACTCAATAACGAAACACATGATCTCTATCCTGGAGACTCGGCGCATTTCGCGTCTACAACAGTTCACAATTGGGCGAACTTCACAAGCAAGACCGTGAAGATTCTGGTTGTGCATACGCCTAACGGATTCAAAGATAAGCATGTGCTGTAGGGTCAAGGCTCTTGCGGACATGGTATACCATCCTTGAATTTCTGGCGGTTGGGTATGACAAAAATAAGAGGAACGATTACGCAGCACAGGTGCTGGTAATGGTTCCTTTTTGTTTTTATATGTGAATCACTGTTTGGGTACAGAAGTTAGACGATCTTTTTAATGGCATAGCCCTCGCCAACAAGTGTATTCATAATATTCGTAAGGTGATCGTGTCCGTTGGTTTCAATCGTCACCTCCAGCATAACGCGTTTGAATCTGTCAGGCGTCTTGAACTGGTTGTGGTCCAGTTTGACGACGTTGGCGTTTGTCTGATAAAGAAGCTGTGAAATTTTAAGGAGCTCACCTGGCTGATCAGGCAGGTCTACCGTAAAACAGCATACTCTGCCGCGGGATACAAGGCCTTTGTTGATCATCGCAGAGATGTTGACAACGTCGATGTTGCCGCCGCTGATAACAGAGACAACCTTCTTGTTCTTTTCCTTGAGCTTCTTAAGACCTGCAAGCGGGAGAACGCCAGCGGCTTCAGCGATGAGCTTGTGGCGCTCAAGTAGCATTAGGAAGGCTTCCATAACATCATAGTCATCGACAATGATGATGTCATCCACGTATTTTGGCGCCAGATCAAAGGCTATATCGCCCACTTTTTTAACCGCGACGCCTTCAGCAATCGTATTTACAATATCAAGCTCAAAGAGCTCATTTTTCTCAAGCGAGAGCTGCATAGCCCGTGCGCCGACAGGTTCAACACCATAAACCTTGATGTCAGGCTTGATTTGCTTTGCTGCAAAGGCAATACCGCTGATAAGGCCACCGCCACCAACAGGAACGAGGAGGATATCTGTATCCGGGTGTTCCTCAAGGATTTCAAGTGCGATTGTGCCTTGACCGGCAATGACGTCGACATCGTTAAATGGGTGCACAAAAACCAGGTCGCGTTCCTTTTGGAGTTCAACAGCCTTCTCATATGCGTCGTCATAACATGTTCCGTGGAGGACAACCTCAGCGCCATGTCGTCTTGTCGACTCGACCTTAATCAGTGGTGTTGTCATGGGCATGACGATTGTTGAAGGCGCACCATTGAGTGTTGCAGCAAGAGCGACCCCTTGTGCGTGATTTCCAGCCGAACTTGCAATCAGACCACGCTTCTTTTCCTCTTCGGTAAGACAGGCGATTTTGTGTGCGGCACCTCTGATTTTGAAGGCCCCGGTTTTTTGCAGATTCTCTGCTTTAATATAAACTTCATTGTCATATTCGTCACTGAATACATCGGAATAGACTATTGGTGTCTCATCAATGATACCTTCCAGATTCTTTTTCGCAAGCAATACGTTTTCAAATGTCAAACTCTTCTTTTCCATGTACATACCCTCCAAATTTTGAACTGCATCTACCGTCCGGTGGAGTCTTGGAAAAGTCTATCGCTTCTCTCAAAGAACAAAAAAACTCGTCCTAAACAAAGGACGAGTTACTCGCTATACCACCTTCGGTTCCAACAAACCTAAAGCCTATAACGGGGCTAACCGTTCCAACTTACTGGCAGTGCGTTCAGCTGAAATGCTCAGGAGTGATCTGTCATAAAATTTCTGTACTGATTCGCACCAACCATCAGCTCTCTTAAACAGTTTGTATTTTATTCCTGTCTCCGTCTTAGCATATTTTCCAAATGATTCCCTGTTTGTCAGGGGTCGTGAAGAAAATAATTATTAAATTAACGTAATTTTATCACGCAATACAGAATTGTCAATGAATTTTTCTGAAAAGGGCAATTCTGTTGAGGTATATCGATTATTTTGGTAAATCAAAGTTGTTTCAGGGTAGAATACATCAAAAGGAAAAGGGGGAAGATTAATGAAGAGAAGAGAGCCGAAACGCATATTTGAATTGTTTGATGAAATCAGCAAAATCCCCAGGTGCACAGGTGATGAAGATAAGATAGCATCCTATATTGTTGCGTTTGCAGAAGAATTGAAGCTGGAAGTCAGGCGCGATACAATAGGCAATGTCATAGTTAAAAAGGACGGAACACCTGGCTACGAGACCAGTGCACCTATTATTCTTCAAGGTCACATGGATATGTTGTGTATAAAGGCAAAGGGGTGCGAGCATGACTTTGCAGTTGCTGGACCAAGCGCCCATCTTTCTGGTGACCTGATTGTAGCATATGGAACATCACTGGGGTCGGACAATGGTATTGCCCTGGCATTTTATCTGGCCGTACTTGAAAGCCAGACCGTGGCCCATCCGCCTCTTGAAGTGGTCTTTACCGTGCAGGAGCAGGCGGGGCTCATTGGGGCTCGTGATCTGGATATAAGAGGACTGCTTGGCAGATACCTGATCAATATGGATTCAGAGGCCGAAGGGGAGTTCATTATTGGCTGTGCGGGAGAAAAACGACTTCATGTAGACTTGCCGGTTGAGCCAGTTGATCAGGAGAATGACCTTGAGGCAGTCATCCGAATTTCAGGCCTTCGAGGTGGACATTCAGGCATGGACATCCATCTGAATCGGGGAAATGCCTGCCAGATATTATCTAGAATGTACTATGAAATAACAGAATGTATGGACGCAGACCTGATCTCCATGCGTGCGGGGGACAAGTTTAATGTAATACCCAATTCAGGTGAGCTGGTGATTGCTTTGCCCCATGACGCGGTGGTGTCACTAAAAGAGTATTTGGGAAGGCATCGCGAGGTGCTTGAGACTACCTTAAATGAAGAAGAATTTGATATAGAGCTTGAGATATGCCCAATAAAGGCTGAAAGAAAGGTACTTTCAAAGGCATCTGCACTTCGAGCGGTTTCCCTTGCCCTGACGATGCCAAACGGGGTCATACAGTTAAGTGAGCGGGAGTCGGAGCTGATTGACACCTCCCTCAATATCGGTATTTTGCACGTAGACCTTGAGCGTGCTGAAATCATGGTTTCTGTACGGGGAATGACTGAAGAACGCCTTGATCAGACTGTTTCAAGAATGCGTATTCTCGCAGATCTTGCGGGGGCCAGCATGGAAATCGTCAATGCCTATCCTGCCTGGAAGGATGATGGCGAGAATCACTTGAGGCGGAAGTTCGAACGGGTCTACAAGGCGCTCTATGGACAGGAACCGGTGCTGAGGTCAGTGCACGCCGGGCTGGAGTGCTCAATTCTCGCGAAAAAGCTGAATGAAAGGAAACTCCAACCGAAAATTGAGATGATATCATTTGGACCAGACATATTCGATGCCCACACACCACAGGAAGCTCTAAGCGTTTCATCGGTTCAGCGAACCTGGACCCTCTTTCTTCAAATTCTGAAAGAGCTCAACGAGTAATTGTCACTTATGCACATAATTGATAGTCGATTTTGTGACATCTGCGAATAGTTTGTATCCGCGCGTTGTCCTATAATAAGTATAGACAAGCAATTCAGGTCGATAATAACATTGGCTAGAGGACAATGGAGGGATATAAATGGCTGGACTGAAGTTAAACAAGATCAACAAGATTTACCCGAACGGATTTCACGCGGCGAAGGATGTCGAACTCAAAATTGAAGACAAGGAGTTTATGGTACTTGTAGGTCCTTCTGGATGCGGTAAGACGACAACACTTAGAATGATAGCTGGACTTGAAGAAATTTCAAGCGGCGACCTATATATCGGCGATAATGTCGTGAATAACATTCCGCCAAAAGACAGAGATATTGCTATGGTATTCCAGAACTATGCGCTTTACCCGCATATGACGGTTTATGACAATATGGCATTTGGACTCAAGCTGAGAAAGCAGTCTAAGGCAGAAATCGATCAGCGTGTTAAGAATGCTGCACAAATTCTGGGTATTGAGCAGCTTCTGGACAGAAAGCCAAAGCAGCTTTCAGGTGGTCAGAGACAGCGTGTTGCCCTTGGTAGAGCAATTGTACGGAACCCTAAGGTATTCCTGATGGATGAGCCGCTCTCAAATCTTGACGCAAAACTTAGAGTACAGATGCGTTCTGAGCTGATCAAGCTACATCATGAACTGGCAACGACTTTCATTTACGTAACGCATGATCAGACTGAAGCCATGACAATGGGTACGCGTATCTGTGTCATGAATGCAGGAGAAATTCAGCAAGTAGATAGCCCACACACAATTTACGAGAAGCCTGTGAACATGTTCGTGGCAGGATTCATCGGAGCACCTCAAATGAACTTCACAGATGCCCTGGTTAAAGAAGATGGATCAAAGGTATATCTTGAAATCAACGGCGTACCAGTTGCACTTGCAAGTGATAAGGGACAAGCTCTTAAGAGCAAGGGCTATGTTGGCAAGGAAATCGTCGTAGGCATCAGACCAGAGCATATCCACCTTGGCGCAGAAGGGCCAAAGATGGAAGGCAAGGTAACGGTTACTGAGCTTCTAGGCGCAGAGCTGATTCTTTATATTGGAACAAGTGGCAAAGAGTTGATTGGTCGTGTCGACCCTGACGCTGGACTCAAAATTGGCGACAAGGTTGAGTACACATTTGCACCGGATAAGATGCATCTGTTTGATAAGGAAACTGAAAAATCAATTCTTTTCGGTTAGTACCTGACGGATAAATATGAATCATGTAAAATAGAGTGAGAGTCAGACTTGAGGGTCTGACTCTCATCTTGTCGACAAAGTCGACAAGATGGTAGACTTTAGAAAACATCGAAAGACCAGGTGTCAGATTGCAGACTTTGACGCCCATTTTGTCAAAGCATAGGAAAATGGAGGGATAACCAGATGGACTTGAGCATTAGACAGCGATTTTCTGAAATTCAAAACAGCATAAACTGGCCAGTCTATCTCTTTGATTATGAAGGGACCTGCATAGACTCCAACAATCCGGACAAGATTGGTGAAAAGGTTGAAGTGCCTGACATTGAGTACGGAGAGCTTCTGCGTACTGGAAAATTTCAGTGGATATCTGTGAGTTCTGGCATGGGAATGGACATTTATTATATTGCCATGTTGGGGACTGATGCGTCGGCAACTGGGGCCATGCAGCTCATTCGTCTTGTCTTTAAAGAATCAGAGGAAGTGTCTGATGCTGCGAGCATTCTACGGCATTTGCTTTTCAATTATGAAGAAGCGGCGTACACGCGTCAGGATCTTTCGGATGCAGGTGTTGAACTCACGCCCCCCCTTCAAGTTGTCCTGGTGGAGCACAAGGGTGCAGGACCGGACGAAGTCTCGGTCGTTGTGGGAAACATTCTTGAAAATACCTATACCGTCGAAATAGACAAGCACCATCTTGCCGTGATCACATCTGAGAGTGAAAGCCTTCGAGAGGATTTAAGGACTGTAATGAGTGAGCTCAATACAGAGCTTTTGATTCCGGCGCATTTTGGCATTGGAAAAACTGTGGAATCACCTCTTGAAATAGGACATTCCTATAGAGGCGCAAAGTCGGCTTTAATGCTGGGCAAACGACTGGGGCAGGAAAAGCACATATTTGATTATCGACAGATGATGATTTATCATTTGGTAAGCGAAGTGGACCAGACTGTCAGAAAAAGATATTTTTCTGATTACGGTGAAGCCTTTGAGCAGCTCGTTGATGACGAGGAACTCATTCAGACTGCCATTCGTTTCTTTGAGAATGACCTGAATATTACAGAGACCTCACGTCAGCTGTACGTGCATAGGAATACGCTCATATACAGACTCAATAAGATCGAAAAGCTCACTGGACTGGATTTGAGGTCATTTGACGATTCCATACAGTTCTATATGCTTATGCTCATTTGGCGGCTCTTTGGACAGCAAATGTAGCGGTTTCATAATATGCATGAAAATAGGCACAATCGAAAGACAGATAGTAAAAAGATGCGCCCCTGTGGAATTCTCTTCCAAGGGGTGCTTTTTAGTGTCATGAAACGTAAGATGCATTGTCAGAGATGGGGATTCACGGTGCATATTGCACAATATAATATACGATTTGCGCTATCGGTTGCACAGGTATTTACTTGAGTTGAGCTAGGAAATCGATTTTTACGCACAATTCGTTGACCTTTTCCACATGTATATGTTAGAATGAGGGTGCAGCGAGCCATATTTTTTTATCAAATTGTGCAAACGTATGCACAAACGAAGGCATTACATATGATTGCCTCGGACAATTAATTTACGGAGGGGAAGTTAATGAAAAAGTTTTTTAGTTTTCTTATGGTAATGACGCTTTCGGTTTCCATGCTTGCAGGCTGCTCATCAGCACCTGAAGCTCCAGCCGAAACTTCATCAGAGCCAGCTCCAGCAGAAACAGCAGAGCCTGCAGCTGAATCAGATGAAGAAGTTGTTGAAGTTGACATTTTCCAGTTCAAGGTGGAAATTGTTGAAGCACTTGAAAATGCAGTAGAAAAGTATGAAGCAGAAAATCCAAACGTAAAAATCAACCTGCAGACTGTTGGTGGCGGAGACGACTACGGTGCAGCGCTTCGTGCACAGTTCCAGTCTGGTAACGAACCTGACATCTACAATGTTGGCGGTCCACAGGACGTATCTGACTGGATGGGCAAGTTGGAAGACCTTTCTGACGCACCATGGGCTGACAAGGTTCTAGAGGGTGTAACTTCAGGCGTTACTGTAGATGGTAAAGTATATGGTCTACCATATAACATCGAAGGTTATGGCTTGGCTTACAACAAGGCGATCTTCGAAGCAGCTGGTATTGACGCCAGCGCAATCGACACTTTTGACGAGTTTGAAGGTGCACTGAAGACAATCAAAGCAAAAATCGATTCTGGCGAACTGGAAGGCGAATTCCCACTTCTTGAAGCACCAATTTCATTCCCTGCTGCAGAAACTTGGGTAACTGGTCTTCACGCTTCAAACGGCGCATTCGCAAACGAGTTTGCTAGTTCTATCGAAGCCTACAATGCAGAGAGCATTGAGTTCAAATATGCAGATGCTTACAAGGCATATATTGATTTGATGGCAGATTACTCTCCAAACGCAGATAGCAAAGCTAAAATGAACTCAGTCGACTACGCAACACAAGTTGATGAAGGTATTGCAATTGAACGTGTTGCTGTTATTCAGCAAGGTAACTGGATTTATGGTGGCGTGGCTGCAATCGACGAAAACGTTGCAAGCAACCTTGGCTTCCTGCCACTGCCTATGAAAGGCGTACGCGAAGATTCAATCGCTATCGGCGTTCCAATGTACTGGTCAATCAACAGTGGTGCTCCATCTGCTGACAAGGAAGCTGCAAAAGACTTCCTGAACTGGCTGTACACATCTGATGAAGGTAAGCAAATCGTTGTAAATGAAATGTTCTTCATTCCACCGCTATCAGGTTATGATGATGTACAACCTGCTGATCCACTGGCACAAGATATCATGATGTATGCTAACGAAGGCCGCACAATGCCATGGGTATTCATGGGCTATCCTACAGACTGGGGTATGGGTGTTCTTGGTGAGCAAGTACAGAAATACTACGCTGGCGCTGCAACTTGGGACGAAGTTGTTGAGACAGTAAAAGCAAAATGGGTTGAAATGAGATAAGAATCTTGATGAGAGGGGAGATTTTCTCCCCCCTCTTTATTCACAGTACTATTTGAACACATTCGATTCAAATTCGATTCAAATTCAGAGGACAAGTAAAAGCCATAGGTAGGGTGCACGTCTTGACTTGTACAAATGGCGAAGTTTAGTGACATGCCCTTAAGGGTGAAAATAATTAGGTGTATCTACATAATGGGTCTGGAACTCGCTACTTTAGACCCGATCATTCAAATAGGAAAAGAACATGCCCATCATGGGCATGATAATGCAATCGGGATTTGCGTATATACATGAATTGGTAGTGTGGTACTCAGGAGGAAGCAATGAAAAATTCTAAGCTTTGGTTCTGGCTTTTTGTTGGACCGATCCTGCTTGCCTTTGCAACGGTGGTCATCATCCCAATGATGCGCGGCTTCTACTTTTCTTTTGCAGAGTGGAACGGCATTTCCAACGATGTTCAGTTAATTGGGTTTGACAACTATGTCAGGGCATTCAAGGATGAGGAGTTTATTAACTCATTTATATTCACAGCTAAATTCGCTGCTGTTTCAGTAGTGACTATCAACTTGTTCGGATTTGGTCTTGCGCTACTTGTAACGCAAGGAATCAAAGGCTCAAATATTCAACGAAGCATATTCTTCATGCCAAATCTGATCGGCGGACTTATTCTTGGTTTTGTATGGCAGTTTATCTTTACCAAGGCTTTTGATGCCTTCGGCGGTGCGTACGGCATTCCGTTCTTCGAAGGCTGGCTTTCAACAACGGGCACTGGATTTTGGGGTCTTGTAATCCTGATGTCGTGGCAGATGTCCGGCTATATGATGATTATTTACATTGCAGCGATTCAAAGTATTCCAGAATCACTCAATGAAGCGGCTATGATCGATGGTGCCAACGCTTGGCACAGACTGCTTAACATTACCATTCCAATGGTCATGCCTGCATTTACAATCGGTTTGTTCCTCTCTTTGTCAAACGCCTTCAAGCTCTTTGACCAGAACCTCGCACTGACAAGAGGTGGCCCGTATGGATCCACAGAAATGCTCGCACTGAACATTTATCAAACTGCATTTGCGAGAAATCAGTTTGGTTATGCGCAGGCTAAAGCGGTCTTGTTCCTGATTGCAGTTGCAGCAATTACATTGACTCAGATTTATTTCACCAAGCAAAGGGAGGTGGAGATGTAATGCCACATGAAAAAAGAAAGAAGCTCTTAGTGAGTATCGCTTCATGGATCTTGGCGGTTCTCTTCCTGTCTCCATTCTATATCGTACTGGTAAACTCACTTAAAACGCAAAAGGGTATTTTCGTAGGTATTACCAGCCTGCCATTTGGGGAGTATTTCAGTCCTCAAAACTATGTTGAGGCTTTTGACAAGCTGGATTTTGTGAAGTCATTCCTCAACTCGCTGATGATTACAGGAATCAGTACGGTGGTCATCATTATCTTCTCATCAATGGCGGCATGGATGCTTGTAAGAACGCGTTCCAAGCTGTCTACAGGACTCTATTTTCTTTTTGCAGCGGCAATGCTGGTACCCTTCCAGTCCGTCATGCTCCCGCTGATCAACCTGATGGGCAAGATAGGATTCCTGAATCCGGGTGGTCTGATTTTCATGTACCTGGGCTTCGGATCAAGTCTGGCAATTATCATGTATCATGGTTTTATAAAAGGCATACCTGTAGCCCTTGAAGAGGCGGCACTCATTGATGGCTGCAACAAGCTTCAGACTTACTGGTATATTGTACTTCCTCTTTTAAAGCCGATTACCGTTACAGTGAGCATACTGAATGTCATGTGGATCTGGAACGACTTCCTGCTTCCGCAGCTGGTCATCAACCGTCCTGAATGGCATACGATTCCACTGAAGATGTTCTTCTTCTTTGGACAGTTCAGCAAGAAGTGGCATCTTGCTCTTGCGGGACTGACAATCAGTATGATTCCGATTATCATCTTCTATTTCTTTGCTCAGAAACACATCGTCAAGGGTATTGCACAGGGTTCAATCAAGTAAGCGCATATTGTCTTTTACTTGGAAAGGGCAGTATGATATTATGTTATCGTCGGTCTGTCCGAATGACATCCCAACTGTTGAAGGAAGTGTTTAGAAATGGCTGTCACAATAAAAGACGTAGCAAAGCTGGCGAATGTATCACCATCTACAGTATCGCGAGTCATAGCAAATAATCCTAGAATCAGCGACGCGACAAAGCGCATCGTATTCGATGCCATGAGTCAGCTAAATTACAGACCCAACGCAATAGCAAGAAGTCTTGCGAACCAGTCTACACAGACCTTGGGACTGATCCTTCCGAGTACGGATGAGAACCTGTTCAAGAATCCGTTCTTTATTGAAGTCATGCGTGGCATTAGCTTGTACGCCCAGAAAAAGGGGTACAGAATCATGTATACCTATAGTGCCAATCCTGATGAGGAAGTGCATTTTATTGAAGACTTCATACAGAGTAAATGGGTGGACGGTGTAGTTCTCCTTTCCGCACAGGAAAATGACAAATGCATTGAGTACTTGAAAGATTCGGCATTCCCGTTTGTTGTCGTTGGACGTCCTGAGAAAACAGATGATGTGCTCTGGGTTGACAATGATAACTTTCAGGCAACCTATAACGTGGTGAACCATCTGATTCATAAAGGGTGTGCGAAAATCGCCTTTGTAGGCGGTCCGCTCACAATGAACTTTTCAAGGGACCGTCTTGAAGGATTCATGCGTGCCATGAACGTACGTGGTCTGAGTGTTGAAAAGCACTATGTGGTCGAAATGCCAGACCTTACGATTGAGTATGGCTATGAAGCCATGAACCAGCTTTCTGGTGACCTGATTCCAGATGCTGTGGTCACTACAGACGACTTTCTTGCGATTGGTGTCAATCGCTATATCGTCGAGCATGAAATGAAAACAAAAGTTGTTGGTTTCAATAATATTCCTCTTGGAGAATACCAGACCCCGAGTCTCACGAGCGTGGATATTGATGCGGAGTCATTGGGATATCAGGCAGCCAAGCTGCTGATAAACAAACTCAAGGGTATTGAAAACAACTTGAACCATTGTATTGTGGGCACCAAACTCATTGAGAGAGAATCCACACAAAACAGCGATTAGCGCAAATTTGATCTTAAGTAAACGAAAACCCCGGAAAAGCCCTGTTGACAGACTTTTCCGGGGTTCTTTTATTTCAGGCTTACACCTTGATGAAACAATTAGTGGTTATGATGGGCATGCAGATTTTTTACCGCATTCTCGATCAGATCTGACTGGATTTTCACGACGCCTTGGAAGGCTTCCTGGTCGGAGTAGGGAAGTGTGTAATCCATTTTTGACAGTGCTGACAAATATGTTTCCAGCATAGTGGCAAGCTGACTCTGCGGATAGAGACTCATAGACTGCTCGTAGCTGCTGAGAACCGCTTCAAGCATCTTGTTTGATTCCCAGTCGACGACGGGCGTATTGTTCATACCGAGCAGATAGGCGCCACAGTAGAATCTGTAAAGGCTTTCAAGCTTCATATAAAGCGTTTCGTTGTCTATGATTTTCATAGCATTCTCCGCTTGTACAATACGTCGTGAAAGTTCATTCCATCCGATGACAAGCCCTGCATCTGCGGCGGTGATTTCATTTGACTCAGTTGACATGACCAATATGAAAGCCATGACCTCTTCGGGTACGGACTCGTTCAGCTTCTTAAGCTGTGCGTAGTTAACAAAGGGGTAAGGCGAGCCTTCAAGCCAAATGAACTTGAAGCCGTTCTGTGTGAGTGACTCGAGAATGGCCTTATGCGTGGTATTTTCAACTTTCTCAAAATCGTATGTATCTGTTTCATAATCATAGGCAGCTGCCAGACTCATGTCGAGTCCTTTCATTGGCCCGTCTTCAAAGTAGATCTGGTCTGTGTAGTTGAGAGACCAGTTTTCCATATATGCGTCAAATTTCGCAAATAGCATGCTTGAATAACTTTCAGGCATTCGAGGGAGCAGCTCAAGGACATCATGATATACATCAACTGGCGATTCGTGCTCAAAGCGCTCAGCCATTTCCTTGTAGGCTTCAACAGCGTCATCGGCACTAAGGCGTGAAATCTCTACCGCCTGCTGCGCCTCATCTTCCTCTGACGCGTCAGAAGATGCTTCTGCGTCTGTTTCCTCATCCGTACTCATATCTTCTTCTGCAGGCGCTTCTGGCTCACCTGCGCTATTACCTTCTGTAGTTGTTTCCTGTATTTCTGTAGAAGTGCTGTTTTCAGGACTGCTGGTTACGCTATTTTTAAGCCCGCAGGCTGAAAGACTAGAAAATGTAATGACCAGAACAAGTCCCAGTACTGCTTTTTTCATTTAATGACCTCCCATTTGGTATTCCTTCATTATCCACATTATACGCCTTTTATATGGCTATAACGTATCAAAGCGATTACAATTGGGTTAAATAGAAAAGGCCTCCATCTCCAAGCATGGGCTTGGAGATGGAGGCCTTTATGAATGTGATTAATCAGGCTTTGGCGGTTGCCACTTGTACAGGACCACCTTCAGTGAGGGCGTAGGTTTGACCGTATACTTCAACATCAAGCGGTTGACCGCTTTCAAGTTTGATGGAAACCGTATCCTTAGCGATTGAGATAACGAGCAGGCGTTCTCTGAACATCATATGGAAGTTCAGACCGTTCCAGTTTTCAGGCAGGAATGGGTTGAATCTTGGAATGCCATTCTCCGTACTGAATCCACCGAAGCCGTATACAATCGACATCCATGTACCAGCCATTGAGGTAATATGCAGGCCGTCATCCGTATCATTGTTGTAGTTGTCAAGATCGAGGCGTGCCGACCGCTGATAGAGGGAATAGGCTTTATCGTGATAGCCGATTTCAGAAGCGATGATCGAGTAGACACATGGGGATAAGGACGACTCATGTACCGTACGCGGTTCGTAGAAATCGAAATTACGCTTTTTCGTATCCTTGTCAAATCTTTCGCTTAGGAAGAAAATGCCTTGAAGCACATCAGCCTGCTTGATGAAGCATGATCTGAGGATTCTGTCCCATGACCAGTTCTGATTAAGCGGAAGGTTTGACGGGTCCAGTTCAGAGACCAGAATCTGCTCCTTGTCTAAGTAGCCATCCTGCTGAGCGAACACATCCATTTCTTTAAGCTCCGGCAAATACATTTTCTCAATGATTTGCGACCAGGTCGAGAGCTCCGCATCGGTAAAGGCATATTTTGAAAGTACAGCATCAGCCTTTTGCGGTGCATCAGCACGAACAGTTTCAAGCGCAGACAGGGTGTATTCCAGTGTCCATGAAGCCATCAGGTTGGTGTACCAGTTGTTATTCACATTGTTTTCATATTCGTTAGGACCTGTTACGCCAAGAATCATGTAGCAGTCCTTGTAGCTGTTGTAGTTAATCCTGTCAGCCCAGAATCTGCTGATATTCAGCAAGACGTCCAGCCCATATTCTGACAGATAGGCTGTATCACCAGTGTAGCGGATATAATTGAAAATCGCATAAGCGATTGCCGCATTTCTATGGATTTCTTCGAATGTGATTTCCCATTCGTTATGGCATTCCTCACCATTCATTGTCACCATTGGATAAAGTGCGCCCTTAAGGCCGAGCTTCGCGGCATTCTCTATGGCTCTTTCGAGGTGATTGTAGCGATAAATTAATAGATTTCTTGGAATTTCAATCTGGCTTGTCGCCATATAGAAAGGCAGACAATATGCCTCGGTATCCCAATAAGTGCTGCCGCCGTACTTCTCGCCGGTAAAGCCTTTTGGACCGATGTTCAGTCGCGGATCTTCTCCGTTATAGGTCTGTTTCATATGGAAAATATTGAAGCGGATGCCTTGCTGCGCCCCATCATCGCCACTGATTTCAATATCGGCTTCCTTCCATATTTCATCCCATTTGCGCGTATGTGCTTCAAAGAGTGCATCGAAGCCTTTTTCATAGGCTGCAATAAGGGTCTTGCTGCCGTGGCTTTCAAGTGTCTTTACATCATGGTCACGGTCTGTGGACAGTGTGAAGTACTTGTATAGTACAGCTGTCTCGCCAGAAGTCAAATAGGCTTCAAATGTTTGCTCAACATAGTTGTCCTCTGCATTATTTGAAATGGGCTTGTCATGGACATGTTCACCCAGAATGAGAGCCGACTTCATAGCGCAGTGGACCGTAAAGCCTGTTTTCTTTGTCGTCATGGTAATGGAACCCGTTTCGTCTGTAAGGCTTTGCATGCAATCCTGCCAGAAAAACTCATCATAGTTTGCATCTTCATTATGCACATTACCATCAAGATACGGCTTGAAGGTTATTTTAGCAGCATTGTGGGCTTTGATTTCATATTGTATTGCACCAATCTCGACTGCATCGTAGCTCAGAAAACGCTTAATAGAGAAATCAAATGATTTTCCGCCAATGTCATAAGTGAAACTCCTTAGCAGACATCCGTTTTTCATATCAAGAATTCTTGTAAAGTTTTTTGGTGCGATTTTTCCAAGGTTGACGGACTCCCCATCTATAGAGACGTGGATTCCAATAACGTTCGTTCCATTGAGCACTTTTGCAAAATACTCAGGGTAGCCGTTTTTCCACCAGCCGACACGTGTTTTATCGGGATAGTAAACACCTGCGGCATAAGAGCCCTTAAGGGTATCTCCGCTGTAATCCTCTTCGAAATTACCTCTATGACCCATGTGGCCATTTCCTAAACTCATCAGACTCTCATACAGTCTGTTGTCTTTTGGATGAAAACCTTCTTCTATGATTTGCCAAGGATGTTCCTTCACATATTTCAAAACAAACACCTGCTTTCTAACTCGTTTGTGCAATCGGTTGCATAATTAAATAAAAAAAATAGAACTCGCTACGTACATTATACCAGAAAATCATCAAATGGAACATATTCTCTCTGTTCTTGAACCTAAATTCGTATTTTTGTACGATATGTACAATGAACCTTGTGCAATTTTATGCCCTTTGCTTTATTTTCACTAACTTGAAGTGTGCAAGCGCTGTCTTTGATATAATGAGGGCATAAAACGTATACTGCATTACAGTGCAATGATGTATGAAAGAGGAGAATCGTATGACGAAATCGTATTTAGGATATATATTCGATTTGGATGGTGTTTTGGTCGATACGGCAAAATATCATTTCCTGGCATGGAAAAGACTGGCCAACGAGCTTGAAATAGAGTTTACGGAAGTGGACAATGAGAGACTGAAAGGCGTCAGCCGCATGGCTTCGCTTGATATTATCCTGGAACTGGGTGGCGTCATGCTTCCAGAAGAGGAAAAAATTGCGCTTGCAACGCGTAAGAATGAATGGTATGTTGAATTTATATCCAAAATGGATGCCTCGAAAATATTGCCAGGTGTTAAGACGTTGCTGGAGCTTCTGAAGGAGAAGGGGTACAAATGTGCTCTGGGATCGGCAAGCAAGAATGCAGGCCTGATTCTTGAAAGAACAGATCTCAAAAAATATTTTGATGTAATTGTCGATGGAACACACGTTTCTAAAGCCAAGCCAGATCCGGAAGTCTTCACTCTGGGTGCTGAGCAGATGGAAGTGCCTTACGAGGCATGTGTTGTATTTGAAGATAGTGTTGCAGGTCTTCAGGCCGCAAAGGCAGCTGGCATGCTTGCTGTCGGTGTTGGAGAACCTGAAGTGCTTCGCGAAGCGGATATGGTCGTGAAGGATTTATCCGAGTTCGAGTTGAATATGTTATAAAGCCTTTGGCTTCACACACACACATTTGTACTGCAGTCCGATTTTGAAAGTATCAGAATTGGGCTTTAGTACTTTTTTGGTGACTTTTCAAAAGTACCGGATTGGGCTGAAATATGCTAAAATTTATGTGAGTGCATTGATAACATAGTGGAAGGGGATAAGCAATGATAAGAACTGCGTTTTGGTTTACATATATGGGGGCAAGTCTGTCCGGTTCACGGGCCAAGCTGAAACTTGCTGAGCGCCTTCATAAAGATGGCGATATTCAGGCTCGCGACAATATCGTGAATAGTGTGGTCGGTCCTTGGTCGAGAAAATTGGTTTCCTTAAGCGGTACCAAGGTTGAGGTGAAAGGGGCGGAAAATATTCCGTCAGATAGGGCTGTACTCATTGTGGCCAATCATCAGAGCAATTTTGACATACCCATACTCTTAGGCTATGTGGATACGCCAAAAGGGTTTATTGCCAAGGTTGAACTTGAGACATTTCCAGTAGTCAATCGCTGGATGCGTCTTATGGAATGTGTATTCATGGATAGAAATGACATGCGCCAGTCGGCAAAAGCCATTATGCAGGGGATTAAGAATCTTAAGAATGGATATAGCATGGTTGTTTTTCCTGAAGGTACCCGTTCTGAAAATGGAGACCTGCTTGAGTTTAAGGCAGGGGCCTTCAAACTTGCGACAAAGTCCGGGGTAGATATTCTGCCGATTACAATCAGCGGTTCCAAGGATATTATGAAGAAGGGCAGTAAACGCATCAGGCCAGCAAACGTAACAGTTACGGTATCAAAGCCCATTGAAATTACAGAAGAAATGAAGCAGGATACTTTTACGCTCACTGAGACAATAAAGGCTATTATTGAAAAGAATCTGTAATTATTTTGAATAGTGCTCAATATAAAAAGAACCAGGTGGCTTGAATAGGCGGGCAACCTGGTTCTCTTATGTTTTTTCAGCTCCTGCATTCATTTACGAGTTCCTCCAGCTGCATTTTAGGAAACGGCTTCTGCATGTAGCCTAAAGCGCCAAGCTGCTTGGTTTCATCGACGATACGACTCGTTCTTACTGAAGAAATCATGATGACACGGGCATTGGGGTCATAGGCTCTGATTTCTCTTAGCGCTTCAATGCCGTTCATAAAAGGCATATTTATATCAAGTAGAACCAAATCTGGCTGATGTAGTTTATATTGCTCAACTGCTTCGTAACCGTCTGCGGCTTCTAAGATGCTTTCGATGACCAGTTTAGACAGGGAACATTTTATAAAATGGCGCATAAACATGGAATCATCAACGATCAAAAGCTTCATAACAGCACCTCCATCGTTCAAACAAAAGGGTTTTGACGTTATGATAGGACTTTGGTCTTGTATAGTACTATTTTACCATATTCAAAGCAGTTTAATCAAGTTTTTCATCATTTGACCTTAAGATTGCATGTTTGGGCTAGAAGCGATGAACTGACATGAAAGAAACAGATAAAAAAGAGCCCTGCGTGTGACGAAGCAGGGCTCTTTGTCTTGGATCAAGTTTAAGTTTGAGCTTTTGTGAATTACTGATCCTTTTCAGGCAGCAGCTTCATCAGCTCAGGAATGATTTTGTGCACATCTCCAACAATGCCAAGGTCAGCAGAGTCAAAGATTGGAGCAGTTTCATCCTTGTTGATGGCTACGATGAACTCAGACTCCTCCATGCCGGCAAGATGCTGGATGGCTCCAGAGATACCGCATGCGAAGTAGAGGTCAGGACGTACTGTCTTACCAGTCTGTCCAACTTGGTTATTTCTATCAATCCAGCCAGCGTCAACTACAGCACGCGATGCTGAAACCGTACCGCCAAGCTTGTCTGCAAGACCTTCAAGCGTCTTCATGTTCTCAGGCTTACCAATGCCACGGCCACCTGAAATCAGAATGTTTGCGTCTTCGATGTTCACCTTGTGCTTTGTTTCCTTAACGACTTCAAGAATTTTCACGTTCATGTCTGCCGTTTCAAAAGCTACCTTGAACGATGTGATTTGACCTGTTCTTGCTGTGTCAGCGTCTGCCATCGGCATAACGCCAGGGCGTACTGTCGACATTTGAGGTCTGTGCTCAGGACAGATGATTGTCGCCATGATGTTGCCGCCAAATGCAGGACGTGTCATCAGAAGATTGCTTGTCTCTTCATCCACTTCAAGCTTTGTACAGTCTGCTGTCAGACCTGTATTGATTCGTGCCGATACACGCGGTGCAAGGTCACGGCCGATTGTTGAAGCGCCTACGAGAATGATCTCAGGCTTTCTGTCTTCAACTGCTGCAACCATTGCCTTTGCATAAGGCTCTGTCATATAGACTTCAAGCTCTTTTTCATCTATAAGAATGACTTCGTCAGCACCCAGATGGATCAGGCTGTTCAGGTCATCCTTCATTTCGTAGCCAAGAACCAGGGCACGCACGGCGCAGCCCAGTTCGTTTGCAAGCTCGCGACCTTTTGACACAAGCTCCTTTGATACCTTTTCTATGTGGCCTTCACGCTGTTCGCAAAAGACCATAACATCTTTGTAGTCTGTACGGTTCATGTGAAAGTCCTCCTAATCGATAATGTACTTTTCCTTGAGGTTATCAAGGATGATTTTCGCAGCCTGCTGTGGATCCACATCGTACTTCTTGCCAGGTGCCTTGACTGATTTTGTGAAAGACTTCTTAACGCGCGTAGGCGAGCCTTTCAGGCCAAGGAATTCCTGCTCAACTTCGATGTTGTCGTATGTCCACGTTTCCACTTCCTTTTCACGGTATGCATCGAAGATACCTTGAACAGACATGTAACGCGCTTCGTTCATTTCGCTCAGTGTTGTGATCAGACATGGCATTTTCACTTCGATCATGTGGTAGCCGTCTTCAAACACACGCTTAACAACCAGCTTGTCGCCGTCTTTCTTCAGGTCTTCAACATAGCTTACCTGTGGCAGGGAAAGCTTCTCTGCGATTTGAGGACCAACCTGAGCCGTGTCACCGTCGATAGCCTGACGGCCAGCGATGATCAGATCGTACTCCAGGTTTCTAATCGCTGCTGCAAGCGTCATGGATGTTGCCCATGTGTCTGCGCCTGCAAATACTCTATCTGTCAGTAGAATCGCGCGGTCAGCACCCATTGCAAGGGCTTCTCTGAGCGCGTTGTCTGCTTGTGGGGGACCCATTGTAAGCACTGTTACATGAGCACCGTGTTCGTCCTTCAGACGCAGGGCAGCCTCCAGGCCAGCCTTGTCGTCAGGGTTGATGATACTTGGCACGCCATCACGAATCAGCGTACCTGTCTTAGGGTCCAGACGCACTTCTGTTGTATCTGGAACCTGCTTTATGCAAACGATGATATTCATCTTTTTACCTCCTACTTAAGCAAGTTTGCTGCAACAACCATACGCTGAACTTCACTTGTACCTTCATAGATCTCTGTGATCTTGGCATCGCGCATCATACGCTCAACTGGGTACTCTCTTGTGTAGCCGTATCCGCCGTGAAGCTGTACAGCCTTTGTAGTGACGTCCATTGCTGCTTCTGCTGCAAAGAGTTTAGCCATTGCCGCTTCGTTTGAGTAAGGCACCTTCGCATCTTTCGCGCGGGCTGCCTTGTACACGAGAAGACGTGCTGCTTCTGTGCGTGTTTCCATATCTGCCAGCTGGAACTGTGTGTTCTGGAACTTGGCGATTGGACGGCCGAACTGTTTTCTTTCTTTGACATAAGCCACTGTTTCGTCGATTGCGCCCTGAGCCAGACCCAGTGCCTGTGAAGCGATGCCGATACGGCCGCCATCAAGGGTTTTCATTGCAATCTTGAAGCCCATGCCTTCCTTGCCTAGAAGGTTTTCCTTTGGAATGCGGCAGTTTTCAAAGATGAGCTCGCAAGTTGCAGAACCGCGGATGCCCATTTTCTTTTCTTTTTTGCCGACTGTGAAGCCTGGTGTGTCGCCGTCAACGATAAACGCTGAAATGCCGCGTGTACCCTTTGACTTGTCAGTCATTGCCATGATGATGTAAACATCTGCATAGCCTGCGTTTGTGATGAAGATCTTCGATCCATCCAGTATATAGTGGTCGCCGTCAAGAACAGCTCTTGTCTGCTGTCCAGCAGCGTCTGTACCTGCGCCTGGCTCAGTAAGACCAAAAGCACCCAGCTTTTGACCCTTTGCAAGTGGAACAAGGTACTTTTGTTTTTGCTCTTCAGTACCAAACTCATAGATTGGCGCTGCGCAGAGAGAAGTATGGGCAGACACAATAACACCTGTCGTGCCGCATGCCTTGGAAAGTTCCTCTACTGCCATTGCGTATGCCAGGTTGTCTGCACCTGCACCGCCGTACGCCTTAGGAAATGGAATACCGAAGAAACCGAATTTCTTCATTTTCTCAACCGTTTCCACAGGGAAGCGTTCTTCTTCATCGACCTCTTCTGCCAGAGGCTTTACCTCATTTTCCGCAAAAGCACGGTACATCTGACGAAGAAGGACATACTCTTTTCCGAGTTCAAAATTCATGTTGGACCTCCTTGTTGCCGTTAAGAAATTAACGAAAATAGACGCCTACACCGACCAAAGTTTAGCATTATTCCCGCATTCTACGGCTCAAATATAGTTAAATGGTTTTACACCGACCTGACCTGTTAAATGTTACGTTATTATTTTAACACAAGTTTCGTAGCTTTGTGTATGGAATGCATGCAAAGAAAATGGAATTCTGAAATTTGTGATTATGTTTGAGGATTTTAAATTTTTTTTGACTGTTTTGGGGCTTATTTTTTATTGTCTTGTGGAATGTTTACATACGATTACACAATATTCATGGCAATCCGTATAAATCATCAGGGAAGAATGTTAAAATGTTTACAATACTTGTATGGTGTAGATTTAAACAGTGCATTTGAGGGACCGGTGGAAAGAGGAAGACGAAATTCGCACTGGCACAAGTGAACTGCAATTAATATAATAGGTAATAACAGGCTTAACTTTAGTGGCTTAAAACAAGAGGCTTAAAACAAGAGGCATAAATAAGCATACGTATAATAGGCATACATAAAGAGTGCAAAGGACATGAATGATGAACCCTATAAACAGAGTTTTTATAATGATTTTCCTCGCGGTCGTCCTGCTGGCAACGGCTGGATGCGACCGCGTTTCAATGCAGAAGGATTCCCAGGTTGAAATCCCGACTGAATACAGCAGAGAGCTGGATGCCCTGCTGCCGGAAATACCCGCTACCTGGACCTATATGGGAATCGGTGAGTATGGTTCGGTCATGTCACTGGGAGAAGTTGTTGAAATGGCTTCTCAGAAGATATACAAGGTTTATGGAGAAGTAGAAGATTTGACGGGTGGTGAACTGAATAACGAAGCCTTCGTCTTTTCCATCACTTACGTGGTCTATGAGGATCGAATAGAGCAGATCAAGACAGGGCAGATGCTTCTTGATTCGGATTATGACAGGATCACCCTGATAAAAGCGCCCCTTGAGGCAGGCACAACATGGACGGAAAGTGTTGCAGATGCCGACGGTCGGACTGTCAAGCTGATAGGAACAATTACGGAAGTTTCAAATGACAATGATACAGGTCCTGTTTATACGGTATCCTACTCAGTTGAAGGATCGGATTATTTTGAGAAAAGAATGATCAAAGAGGGGGAAGGGGTCATCTCCTTTGAAAAGCCCTTCTTTTATGATGGGGAAGCTTTTCCAGTCCAGTATGGACTCTCTTCTTTGAATCGAGAGAAAACGCTCATTGTAAAGGACCGGGATGAAAGTGAACTGAGTGCGGTGAAAACGGATGACGATGCAACACTGATAGAGCTGGACGTACTTCCTGAACAGGACTCGGCGCATCAGCCCAATGAAGAGGAAGCAGCTCAGCTGGAAACCCTAATCTATGATTTTAATGAAGCTTGGACCTACTTTGCCAATGAAAAGGATATGGGAATTCTTGATTTTGTAACAGCAGACGGTGAAGCCAATGACATCATTCACAGATTTCCTGCAGGAACCATGGTGCTTTCTTTTGAAACCATTGATATCACAGATATTCGTGTTGAAGGTGACAATGCCAATTTATATGTGCACGAAGTCATCAAGAAGGTGACAGATGAGAAGACAGAAATGCTGGAATACTTCTGGCTTTACGATGTGAGACGAATCGATGGGCAATGGAAAATCCACTCCTATATGAATCAGCGCCAGTAAAGCATATGCTGTAGAAGATGATGTATTTAGACATGAAAAAGGACCGATAACAGTGCTTCAAAACGATTTGAAGGGCGCTGTCTATCGGTCCTGTTTTGCTATTGTGATGAAATTTACTTTGGGCTGTCAGCGGAATCGAAGTCGTGTCCGATTTTCAAATAGCCCGTATAGGAGACTCTGTTTCGGCCAAGCTCCTTTGATTTGTAGAGGCCATCATCAGCAACCTTGATCAGGTCCTTATGCGTTTCACCGTCCCATGGGTATGAGGAAATACCAATTGAAATGGTGTAAGATGGCTCTGTGTTTTCCTGAATGTTCTCACGGAATCTGTTGGCGATATGCATGGCCTGCGATGCCGTCTGATCAGGGAGGATGATGAAGAACTCGTCCCCGCCATACCTGCCGATACTGTCATTTTCCCTCAGCGTGGAAAAGGCAATGGATACAAGCTGCTTCAGGCATTTGTCGCCGACAATATGTCCGTATGAATCGTTAAGATTCTTGAACTTGTCGATGTCGAACATAAGAATGGAAAACTTGCGTATTTCATTTGAATAGATATAGGTGTCTATCAAATCAAGCAGGGGCTTTTTCATAAGTGCCCCAGTCAGTGTGTCCAGCTTTGACTTTTCCTTGATCTGGTCCTGAACCCATTCCATGCGTTTGGTGCGTTTTCGTACTTCACGTTCAACGGCTTGATGAAAATCACTACGTATTTCCTTGTGTTCTTCCTGGGTTTTGACAAGCATGTACTGGTGCTCGATGTAAATCACGCGAAGTGCGAGACCGTAGGCAAACAGGTTGATGACATAGCCAGCAGGAAGCAAAGCCCCAATGTTTTTGTAGGCGATAATCAGATTACCCAGTAGCAAGATTGTGAATATGATCCAGTCCAGGGTTCTTTTCTGTCGTCTCAGCAAAAGCAGGAGTGCGACATGGAATGCAATGAGAACCAGAAGGACCACGGGAGAATTGAGTGTTTTAACAAATAACTCTCCAAACTTGTGTACGCCTAAAAGAAGCATCAAAACAAGAACAAAAGTCGCTGTAATCATCTGAACATTGTTGTCGAAGCTGTGCTTAAGAAGTGTCAGAAGCAGGATGAGTACAGGCATTGCGAATGATGCTATGAGGATCAGGTTTTCCATTGAAACTGATGTTGTAATGTACCGCATGAATCCAATAAGAAGCAGTGGAACGAGGAACGTGTATCCGACGCGCTTGGATGCTGGAGACAGCGGGTTTAGTACAAGGGCCCCGACAAAGCAAAGTGCGGAAAAAATCACAAGTGCCTGTGTGAGGACGGGAATCAAAATATTGTTCAAATTCGAACACCACCATATAATTAATCTGTACACTCTAATACCACTTCTATGATTATACCCGTAAAAGCTTGTATCAAATAAATAGAATTGAGTGCTTTATAATAAAAATTATATCGAAAAGGTGTTCAAAACTACAAGTGTTAATTTTAAATTTGACACGGAAAAAGCAATGGCATATAATTTGAATGAAATACATAGAAGTCTATGATGGGGAGAGTATCTGCTGAGAGCTGTTTTAAGCGAGTTGATGACGGTGAAAGATCAACACGGTGCAGTAGTGAAGAACCCCCCTGAGACCCTGTCCGAAATCTAAAGTAGGCACAGGCGGGTGCGACCGTTATATCGTTTGCTCTTGCAGTTAAAGTGGCTTTATGCAACGAGGGTGGTACCGCGTGAGATGTCTTTCGTCCCTTAAGGTTAGGGATGGAAGATTTTTTGTTTTTGAGCATTTTGAGTCTTATGCATGAAAGCATTTATGTAAGAAGAGATAATCATTATCCGAATTGCCGGATTAAAATAATGAGGAGGGTATGACATGGTTCAAGTACATATTAGAGATTTATTTGCAAACCCAGAAGCATATGCAAATAAGTTGGTTCAGGTTAATGGATGGGTTAGAACAATTCGTGCATCGAAGGCCTTCGGCTTCATTGAACTGAATGATGGTACATATTTCAAAAATATGCAGGTGGTTTTTGAAGCGGACAAGCTTGAGAACTATGGTGAAGTTTCAAAGTACACAATTGCA
Organism: uncultured Acidaminobacter sp.; assembly: GCA_963678925.1. Classification (GTDB taxonomy): domain Bacteria; phylum Bacillota; class Clostridia; order Peptostreptococcales; family Acidaminobacteraceae. Next base: position 3,452,239 of record OY787533.1, read on the forward strand.
AGCGCTTTGAACATTGAAGGTGAGTTTGTACTTACGCCGGACTCCAAGCAGCCATTTGAGCTAAAGGCTACGAAAATTGAGCTGGAAGCAGGCAGTGACAGCGATTATCCGCTGCAAAAGAAAAGACATACCTTTGAGTATCTGAGAACAATCGCACACCTTCGTCCACGAAGCAACACATTCTCAGCCGTGTTTAGAGTGCGCTCTGTTGCAGCTTATGCAATTCATATGTTCTTCCAGGAAAGAGGTTATGTCTACGTTCATACACCAATCATCACAGGCTCGGACTGTGAAGGTGCCGGTGAAATGTTCAGAGTAACAACACATGACCTTATGAATGTTCCTATGACAGAGGAAGGAACAATCGACAACAAAAGAGATTTCTTTGGCAAAGAGACGAATCTGACTGTAAGTGGCCAGCTGAATGTTGAAGCTTTCGCACTTGCTTTTAGAGACGTATATACATTTGGTCCGACATTCAGAGCGGAAAACTCCAATACAGCCCGTCATGCATCTGAGTTCTGGATGATTGAACCTGAGATTGCATTTGCAGATCTTGCAAAGAATATGGAAGTGGCTGAAGCCATGTTGAAGTTCATCATCAAGTATGTCATGGAGCATTGTCCTGCAGAGCTGGAGTTCTTCAATCAGCGTATTGACAAAGGTCTTCTAGAGAGACTGAACCACATTGTCGAGTCTGATTTTGCAAGATGCACATATACAGAAGCGGTGGATCTGCTGCTTAAAGCGGATAGAGATTTTGAGTTCCCAGTTGAGTGGGGCATTGACCTACAGACAGAGCATGAGCGTTACCTGACTGAAGAGATCTTCAAGAAGCCTGTATTTGTTACAGATTATCCAAAAGACATCAAGGCATTCTACATGCGAATGAATGATGACAATAAGACAGTAGCGGCTATGGACCTTCTTGTTCCAGGCGTTGGTGAGATTATTGGCGGTTCTCAGCGTGAGGAAAGAATGGATGTGCTGACTTCACGTATGAAGGAAATGGACCTTAATGAGGACGATTACTGGTGGTACCTTGAACTCAGAAAGTATGGCGGCGCCAAGCATGCCGGTTTCGGACTGGGCTTTGAGAGAGCGATCATGTACCTTACAGGTATGCAGAATATCCGCGACGTTGTTCCATATCCTCGTACACCAAAGCAAGCAGAATTCTAGAAAATACAAATCCCGTGAACCTGAGTTCACGGGATTTTTTATGCTACTCATTTGTAGTTGTTGTTTTTTCTGCGCTCTCGGAGACGTGTTCCGGAGTGTCTTGAACCTGAGCTTCGGGTGCTTGAGTCGTTTCCTCTTTAGGAGCCTGTGTTTCCAGCGATAAGGCATCTGAGATTGGCACCTGTCCTGTGTCACCAGTGCCTACGGCATTCACAGAATCGCCTGTATCGGTTTTTCTAGGAACGATTGCCACATTTCCGATGACCTCGTAAACGCGGTCAAGAAATATTTCCTTTTGGATGGGTTTTTTTAAATAACCGCGAACCTTCAGGGACCTGGCTTCTAAAATGAGCTCCTTGCTGGCATGCTCGGTGATGATGATGATGGGCAGGTTCCTGTATTTTTCGTTTTTGCGCAGGTTTCTTATGATATCCATGCCATTTTCCGTTTTAAGATGCAAGTCCATAAGGATCAAATCAACGATTTTACCGTATGATTCAATGGACTGCATGAGTCCGAATTCACTGCCTGCATTGAGTACCTTTACATTTGAATTTTTCAGAATCATTTTCATATGTTCCACGACAGTTGGAGAATCTTCAACTATCAGTATTCTCTTCTGATCTTGCATGAATCACACCTCACTGTTTAAAACGAACTGTTGAAATATGTATTTATCTCTTGTCTAATCTGTACGAGCAGTTCTTTCAATGTTTGCAGGGAAGCTGCAAGGTCGAGCGGCATACCGGCTTTCAGGGTACTGTACATTTCGCTTACTGGTCCGGTGATTAAGTCTAGCCGAAGGTTGGAACAGATGCCTTTGACATTATGAAGGACGCGTTCATAAGCAACCGCATCACTGTTATCGACAGCCTCTTCAAGGGCGGCAATCATTTGGTCCATTTCAGTCAAATAAATCTTGTACAGGGGCATGATATCTTCTTTAGTTACGCCCATTTCCTGATAGATAAAGGTATCAAAATCAATCATAGCGCTCTCCTTAAATAACCTGCTTATAGTAATTTGGTCGATAATAGCATATCATTCATCTTCAATTGAAATGACATCCTTAAGCGACTTAAGCTGCTCAAAAACCTGAGCTGGTTTCGTGCGTTTGTTGTAACGGACTCTGAGACTGATGGCAGCCTGATTTGTTTCATCTGTGCTTTTTACAGACATGGAAATGATTTTCAGACCCAGCTTTTCAATGACGTCTCCTATTTCCCCAATGATGCCCGGCCTGTCATGTACTGTGAGAATAAGCTTTATTGATTTTCTCTGACTTTGAATATGGTCCTGGAAGATAATGATGACTTCCAGTGTCAGAAAAACAAAAAGTGCGGCAGTCGTCGCCACGAGGTAGTAACCGTGGCCAATCACCAGACCGATACAGGCAACTGTCCAAAGGCCTGCTGCGGTTGTAAGCCCCTTGACACTGGCCCCTTCCTTGATGATGGTTCCTGCTCCGAGAAAACCGATACCACTGATTACGGCTGCGCCGTATCTGGCAGGGGCAATGCCCACACCGTCGATTCCAGCCAAATCAGAAATGATTTCCGTATTTACGGCACTGACAAGGGTGGCGCCGATGGCGACAAGAATATGGGTTCTCAGTCCGGCAGGACGCTGTACGCTTTCTCTTTCAAAGCCTATAAGTCCCCCAAGGAGTCCCGCCAGAACAATTTTGATAATCCAATCATAGTCAATGCTCCACAAATTGTTATCCTCCTCTGTATGCATAAATTATTACCCGACATTGTTCAGGAGTAACGGGAAAATGGTCACCAAAACAATTTTACTAAAAATGTATAGGATGCGTCTAGATAAATATTTAATTTGTGGAAACAACAGGAAAAGAGTATGGAAAAGTGTGGGTTTATAGACCCGATGGGTAAAAATCAAATAAGGATATTCATTGACTGAGAAAGGGGAGTCGTCATGAAGAAAATACTTATTACCGGTTCAATGGGGCAGATTGGAACAGCCATAGCGGCCCACCTGCGAGACTTGTACGGGACAGAAAATGTCATAGCAAGCGGACTGCATATGCGTATGGACTCGCCAGTGTGCACAGAGGGTATCTTTGAAATTGTTGATGTGACCAACCCAGACCAGCTTGCCAAGGTTGCGGCAAAATATAGGGTGGACACTGTTATCCATTTGGCTGCCCTGCTTTCAGCCATAGGCGAGGAAAAGCCGCAGCTCTTGTGGAATATAAACATGAACGGACTCTATAATGTCCTTGAGCTGGCACGTGACCTGAAGCTCAAGGTATTCACGCCAAGCTCCATTGCGGCATTCGGTCCGACGACACCACCGGACATGACACCGCAGGATACCATCCAAAGACCATCCACCATATATGGTGTGTCGAAAGTGGCTGGGGAGCTGCTCTGTGATTACTATTTCAAAAGGTATGGCGTAGACACACGAGGGGTTCGGTATCCTGGTCTCATTTCCAGCGAGAAGGTGCCCAGCGGCGGCACGACAGATTACGCCGTGCACATATTCTATGAAGCCATTAAGACGGGCCATTTCACTTCGAATATTGCAGCGGGCACCTTTATGGATATGATGTATATGCCAGATGCCTTGAATGCAATTGTAGACCTCCTTGAGGCAGATCCGGACAGGCTGATTCACCGCAACGCCTTTAACATAACCGCGATGAGCTTTGATCCTGAAATCATTAAAAAAGCGATTCAAAAGCATATTCCGAATTTTTCCATGGATTACAAGGTGGATCCAATCAAGCAGAAAATCGCTGAAAGCTGGCCCAACACCCTGGATGACAGCGCAGCACGCCAAGAGTGGGACTGGTCTCCAAAATACGATCTCGATGCGATGGTTGAAGATATGATTGCCAAACTTCGCATTAAACTTCAGAAGTCTTAGGACTGGGGTTCAAAGGCCTTCTGGAAAAGTGTATAATCAACAGAGTGAGCATGCGTCAACAAATATTTCGGCGCAGTGCAAGATCTGAAGGATTAATGACGATTTATTGACGTAGGTTCAATATAATAAGAGGTAGGAAATAAGGGCGTCTGTCAATTTTGACAGACGCCGAGTTATGAGAAAACGGAGCGATGTTCAATGAAAAAAGGTAGCATAATCTTAAAAAATGCTTCTGAACTGGTGACAGTGAGCGGTTTTGAAGCGCGTAATGGCGAGAAAATGAACGACCTTGGTATCATCGAGAATGGCGCAGTAGTTATAAAAGATGGCGTGATTACTCATGTTGGCACGACGGAAGAAATCATGGGCCAGATTGAAGACACAAGTGCATACGAGATGGTTGACTGTACAGGAAAAACAGTTATGCCTGGGTTTGTAGATTCACACACACACTTTGTATTTGGTGGCTATAGAGCGGACGAGTTTTCATGGAGACTGCGCGGCGACGATTACATGGATATCATGAATCGTGGTGGCGGCATTATCAATTCAGTGCGCGGTACAATGGAAGCCTCACTGGAAGAACTGATTGCACTGGGCAAGAAGCGCCTTGACTCCATGATCATGTTCGGCGTTACTACAGTTGAAGGAAAAAGTGGCTACGGCCTTGACCGCGATACTGAAATAAAGCAGCTTGAAGCTATGAAGGCGCTTCAAGATGCACATTCAATCGATATTGTGCCGACATTCCTGGGCGCTCATGCTGTGCCAAAGGATTACAAGGGCAATGAAGACGCTTTCATTGATCTGATGATTGATGAGGTTATGCCTGAGGTCGTTGAGAAAGGACTTGCAGAGTTCTGTGATATCTTCTGTGAGAAGAATGTCTTTACGGTTGACCAGTCAAGAAGACTGCTCAATAAGGCAAAAGAAATGGGCCTCAAGGCTAAAATCCATGCAGATGAGATTGTTCGTCTGGGTGGTGCTGAGCTGGCAGCAGAAGTGGGTGCGGTTTCTGCGGACCATCTGCTTCAGGCTTCTGATGAAGGTATCAAGCAAATGGCAGAGGCTGGCGTGGTTGCAACGGTGTTGCCTGGCACGGCCTACAGCCTGAAGGAGCCTTTTGCACGTGCGAGAGATATGATCGATATGGGTGCTGCTGTAGCGCTTGCATCGGATTTCAACCCTGGAAGCTGCTTTACAGAGTCCATTCCACTGATTTTCTCACTGGCTACAATCAAAATGGGCATGTCCATTGAAGAGACTATTACAGCGCTGACGCTTAATGGTGCAGCAGCAGTAGACAGAGCAGACAAAATCGGAAGTATCGATGTGGGCAAGTTTGGTGATGTGGTCATCCATGAGTTCCCATCATACAGATTCCTGCCATACCACATTGGTGTATCAACGGTAGAGAAGGTTGTTAAGAGCGGCCGCATGATCTTCGATAAGGAAAGCATCGAAATCAAATAGACAGTGCTTTTAAAATGTGCAAGTCAAACTTTGTAGAAGTTGAACATATTCACGCCATGATGGATTTAGTACTCTAAAGGAAAGTATCCTAGGATTGGCGCGGTGTTTGGATAAGATATTAATCAAGGGGGATCACTATGTTAATTGATCAGAATGTAAAACAGTTTGTTGAGACAACGGCTTCAAATGAGCCTGTGCCAGGTGGCGGAAGTATTGCTGCACTAAGTGGCGCACTAGGAGCTGCACTGGCTGGCATGGTTGCCAACCTGACAGTAGGCAAGAAGAAATACGTTGAAGTTGAAGAGGAAATGAAGGCGCTTGTTGAAGAAGCAGCTGGTCTTCAGGACAAGCTGGTTAACCTTATCGACAAGGATGCAGCATCGTTTGATGATGTTATGAAAGCGTTCAAAATGCCTAAGGAAACAGACGAAGAAAAGGCTGCAAGAACAGCTGAAGTTCAAAAGGGTATGAAGTATGCTGCAAGTGTTCCGCTTGAGACTGCTGAAACTGCTTTTGAAATCATGAAGCTGGCTGAAGCGGCTGTCGTAAAGGGCAACTCAAACGCGGTTACTGACGGTGCAATTGCAGCAATGATGGGCCGTACAGCTGTCCTTGGCGCAATCCTTAATGTAAGAATTAACCTGGGTTCTATCAAGGATGAGGCATTTGTTGAAGAGCTGGCTAAGAAGTGCGATGCACTTGAAGCTGAAGTTCAAAAGAGAGAGACAGAAATTCTGGCACAGGTAAAACTGTAGTCGTCTTTCCACCTGAACCAAGAAAATATACACCATGACAATTTGCGGGTCACCCTAGGGTGACCCGTTTGTTATTGCAGTGAATTCAGTATTTGAACAGGTCAGGGAATTCGTATATACTAAGAATGAATTAATATTTTAGTACGTACTGCACAATTGTTTGAAATGCATTAAATGTGGGCGTGCGCATTTCGAAAAGAGGAGTGTATCATTTTGGATAGAATTATTGTTGCGGATAGCAGCTGCGATTTGAACCCTGAAATAGCGGATGCAGTTGATGTGAATATTGTCCCTTTTAAGCTTTATATTGAAGGTGAAGAATATATTGATGATAAAGAGTTAAATGTTTTGAACTTTGTGAGCAAGATGATTAAGTCGCCTGAGCTGCCTAGGTCTGCGTGTCCTTCACCCAATGACTTTATGGAGAAGTTCCAGAAGGCCAGAGAAGTCTTTGTTATTACAATTTCTTCAATGCTGAGCGGCACCTTCAACAGTGCAGAGCTTGCAAAAAATCTTTACAAGGAAGAATATCCGGATGCAAAGGTTCACGTGTTTGACTCAAAATCTGCGTCCATTGGCGAGACACTGATTGCCATGCGCGTGCGTGAGCTCATAAACAAGGGACTGGATTTCGAGACCATTGTCGAAAATGTCGAGACCTATATTGCGTCGCAGAAGACCCTGTTTATTGCTGAATCCCTTGAGAACCTTATGAAAAACGGCAGAATAAGCAAGTTCAAGGGCAGACTGGCAACAGCACTGAATATCAAGCCGATTATGGCTGCAACAGATGAAGGTGAGATTGTGCTGGTGGAAAAGGCACGTGGTTCCAATAAGGCCTTTAAGCGACTCGCTGAAATGGTATCTGAACGTGCGGGCAATGCCCAGGAGAGAATTTTGGCCATTTCACACTGTGACAATCCATCACGTGCGGAAATGCTCAAGGCTGAAATTGAAAAGCACTGTAAATTCAAAGATATCATTATTGTTCAGACAGCGGGTCTTTCGAGTCTGTACGTGGATAACCAGGGCATCATTCTGACATTCTAGAAAGTCGATGGCGCCTGAAGAGCAGGAAATGAATAATAAACTTTCTAAGGACAGCCATTAGGCTGTCCTTTCAGACTGTAGAAAAACTTCGAAATACTGCGTTGCTGGATAAAATCCGCTCTGATCACGTACGCACGAGTATGCTTTCAGAGCGGATTTTATCCGCGCTTGGTCTTTCGAAGTTTTCTACAGTCTGTTTTATTGTTGTATGGAGGCCGATGAAATTTCAAAAGGTAAAATACTGGAATTTTACTTGCCGTTTTGAATTTGAAATGATATTCTTCGGGAGTGGTGTTTTGCATTATATTTGCACTGAAAAAAATGAAGCAGGCAAATTTAGGTTAATAAATCTATTGAACTAGGGAGATACTATGTCTATTCAACATTTTGAGTGGGGCAGGATCGAGTGGGTCATGGACTCGCAGAAGCTGAAAACCCCCTATCCAATGAACATCGGGCTGCTGACCCTGGATGTTTCTCAGCAGCAGCGCAAGCATATTCATTATGGTGAAGAACAGATTTTATATATTGTGCAGGGAGAGGGACTTCAGATTATCGAAGGCGAGGAAATCCTGTGCAAGAAGGGAGACCTCCTTTATATAGAAGCGGGAAGTGCCCATGAAACCCGAAATACGTCTGACGAGCCCCTAATCGAACTGGTGATTTCCGTACCGTCAGGCAAGGTTGTGCCGTCTTCCTTTGTACAGAGAATCGAAGCCCTCTTGAGTTCATTTGAAGGCATTCGTGTAGACAGCATCGATCCGGCGGTCTGTGAAAAGTACGAGGCTTCCATCGCCCAGCTTCGCTTTCCGCTCAACGTATTCGATGTCAATGACAAGCCCATCATTGTAACGGGACCTTATCCTGAAATATGTATGGAAAAGTGTAAAATTCATGAGGATATCCGGAATTGTTACATGTATTCGGACGAGCACCGCTTTACAATGGCCCAGAAGGATCCCTTCGCGGCGGTTGTCTGCAAGTATGGACTCACGGTCTTTGTCTACCCTCTTGAAGTACGCGGCAAGATGATTGCACTGCTTCAGGGCGGCCACATACGTACCATTGACAGCGTGGGGAATCCGGAGCTTGAAAGCATGGACCGGGTCCACAGCGGCAGAATCAAGGCCATGCTTGAGCAGATACAGATAATCGGCAAAAACCTGATTAACGATACCATAACCAATAAACTGGTTCATGAGCTGGATGCAAGCCATGCATCCCTGAGACAGTCTCTCGATTCCCAGAACCACCTCGAGGCCATGATACGCGAATCCGAGGACCGGCTCTACAGCGTACAGCTTAACAATCATTTTCTCTTTAACACGCTCAACAGCCTAGCGGCTATGGCGGTTAAGGAGGATGCCTTTGACACCTATCAGGGGATTATTGATCTGGCAAACCTCTTCAGATACAATCTGCGGTCTGTGGAGAAGAATGTTCGGGTTCAGGAGGAACTGGAATTTCTCGAGAACTACATGAAGCTTCAGAAGCTTCGATTCGGCGAACAGGTTGCCTATTTTGTACATGCAGATGAAGGTGCCCTGCAGTGTCTGATTCCTTTTAACACACTTCAGCCCCTTGTGGAAAACAGCTTCAAGCATGGTTTCAAGTGCCGCAACGCGTCGATGCACATACATGTGGAAATACGCATGGAGGGTTCTGACCTAAGACTGAGTGTATCAGATGATGGCTGCGGTATTGCGACAAGCTATACCAAGGATACCCTTGGCTACATCTATCAGGAGACCGTACCCAAGAATCATGGCCTGTTTATGATTAACAAGCGACTGCAGGCACACTACGGTGACGAGTACGCCTTCCATATTGGTCCACAGCGCTGTCATGGCAAGGAAAAGGGAACCTGTGTCGAGGTGAAGATGCCCCTGATTATGGGCTAGGAGGTGTAAGCGCATGAAAAGAGCGATAATTATTGATGATGAGGCCATGTGCATTGACCTGGTTGAAGGACTGATCAGGCGATACAACATGCCTATAGATGTAGTCGGAACGGGCATGAACGGAAAGACAGCCATTGAATTGGCAAAGGAACTGAGACCGGATTTGATCTATCTGGATATTGAGCTGCCGGATTTGACGGGAATAGAGGTTATGGCGGCTCTTAAAGACACCCTTGACTACGACCCCGATATTATTGTGATTACAGCTTATGGAAGCTTTGAATATGCCCAGTCGGTCTTCAGGCTGGGGGCCAAGGATATTCTCCTGAAGCCGGTGGACTACAAGAAGTTCTTTGAGACCATGGAGCGGGTGCTTGGCTTCAAATACACAGATAACGCCACATTCAATGAAATTCTTGAGTACATTCATTCGCATTATACAGAAGATGTGGACCTTGACTTCCTGTGCGACAAGTTTCATCTGAGTAAGAGCCATGTGTCCCGGCTCTTTAATCAGCATCTTTCAACGACTTTTGTAAACTACAGGAACACACTGCGTGTGGAAGATGCAAAAGAGCTTCTAAAGAGCAGCAGTATGACCATTCAGCAAATATCCGAACAGGTTGGATTTGACAGCATGCACTATTTTTACAGGGTCTTCAGAAAGCTGACAGGCAAGACCCCAAAGTCCTATCAGGTCAAGTGATTTAAGACGAAATTGCATATGAAACAGGTAAAATTCCGGCGTTGAACCATTCCATATCGCTGGAATTTTTTTATGCAAAACAGGGCTATGCAAATATAGGATAAAACAATAACAATCCGGTGAATTGCTGTGAAAACGTTTTTTTGAGATGATACTAGAGGAATAAGAGTAATACCCCATTACATCCTTAATCTACGACCGGCTCGATCCGGATCCAGAACCTGGCCTTCAGTGTTCTTGGGTGAAGAATGTTTAACTTCATTCTTCTCTTTTTTTGCATACTAGAGGCAAATGGGTGGCATATATACAAATAGTGCAAGCAAATTGTCACATTGTCTATTGTCCATCTTAAATGCCAAATGATATATTTTAAGACGGAACACATAATTGTTTAGTATGTACATATTTTAATCAGGAGGGAAACTTCATGCACAAGAGATTATTTATTCCAGGTCCAGTAGACGTTCTGGATGACGTACTTCAAAAAATGGCAACACCTCAAATTGGTCATAGAACTAAGGAAGCTTCTGTTCTACAGAGAAGCCTGTCAGAAAACATGCAAAAGCTTTGGTTCACTGAACATGAAATCCTAACTTCAACTTCTTCAGGTTCAGGTCTGATGGAAGGTGCTGTACGTTCTTGTACTAAGAAAAGAGCTGCAGTATTCTCAGTAGGCGCATTTGGTGACAGATGGCACAAAATGGCTGTTGCAAATGGCGTACCTGCAGACAAGTTCAAGTCAGAGCTTGGTCAGCCAACTACACCTGAAATGGTAGAAGAAGCGCTGTCTACAGGCAAATATGACCTTGTTACAGTTACACATAACGAAACTTCAACAGGCATCATGAACCCAATTGAAGCGATTTCAGAGGTTGTTAAGAAATACCCTGAAGTTATCTTCTGTGTGGACATGGTAAGTTCAGCTGGCGGCGCAAAAGTGGAAGTTGACAAGCTTGGCATTGATATCTGTATCACTTCAACGCAAAAATGTCTTGGTCTTCCTGCTGGTCTGGCACTGTGTACTTTTTCTGAAAAAGCAGTCGAAAGAGCTAAGACAGTAGAGAACAGAGGTCTTTACTTTGACCTGCTAAGCCTATATGACACAATCCAGAAAAAGGATTACCAATATCCATCGACACCTTCACTGTCACACATGTTTGCTCTGGATTACCAGCTGACAAAGATTGTTGAAGAAGAAGGCATCGAAAACAGATTCAACCGTCATCTTGAAATGGCAAAATACACACGTGAGTGGGCAAACAAGCATTTCGAAATGTTTGCACCTGAAGCATATGCTTCAAACACACTTACAACTGTTAAGAATACAAAAGGGATCAGCGTTAAAGATCTGAACACTGAGCTGGGCAAGCGCGGCTACATGATTTCTAACGGATATGGAGACCTTAAGGAAAAGACTTTCCGTATTGCCCATATGGCAGATACGACAATGGAAGAACTGAAAGAACTATTGGGGCACATTGAAGACATTCTTGGTCTTTAAGATGCTGATAAAATAAGAAACTGTGTGGAAGCTGACCAGATTCAGCTTCCACATTAGATGTATCTTGGGAGGAACGAATCATGTTAAGAATTCTTGCAAATGACGGCATGGACAAAACGGCAGTTGACTACTTAAGAGGCCTTGGTCATGAGGTTGTAACAGATCACTTTGCGGGTGAAGACCTTGAAAAGGCACTGACAGAATTTGATGTACTTGTTGTAAGATCGGCTACAAAGGTAAGAAAACCGCTTATCGACGTTGCGTCTGAAGGTGGAAGATTGAAGCTGATAGTACGTGCCGGCGTTGGCATCGATAACATTGATCATGAGTACGCAGAGCAGAAGTGCATTGCTGTACGCAATACTCCGAAAGCATCGAGTGCTTCGGTTGCGGAACTGACGATTGCGCATATGTTTGCGATTTCACGTTTCATTCACATCTCAAATGTGACAATGCGAAAAGGCGAGTGGAACAAAAAAGCCTACAAGGGTGTTGAATTGATGGGTAAGACACTGGGTCTGATCGGATTCGGACGTATTGGTCAGGAAGTTGGAAAACGTGCGCGTGCCCTGGGCATGGATGTTATTTACGCTGACCACCACGTACATCTTGACTCACCTCAGTTCAAGAAAACAGACATGGAAGAGGTTCTTGAGAAGTCAGATTTCATATCACTGCACCTGCCTTTCCTTGGACAACCTGTTCTGGGTGAAGCTGAGTTTGCTAAAATGAAAGATGGCGTTCGTATCATCAACGTTGCCCGCGGCGGTGTTGTTGACGAGGATGCACTTCTTAAAGCCCTAGAAAGCGGCAAAGTTGCTGCTGCAGCTCTTGACGTATTTGAAGAAGAGCCTACAAAGCGCGAAGATATCTGCAATCATCCTGCAATTTCCGTAACACCTCACATTGGTGCATCTACAGAAGAGGCACAGCTGAGAATCGGTATTGAAACATATGAGACAATACTTGATTTCTTTACGAGCAAAATCGGCTGCGCACAAGACTAATAGGACATTTGGAATATAGAATATTTGAGGCATTACAATATCTTGCCCATGATGGGATTATGGCTTGTGTGGTGCCGGCTGAGTATCTATAATTAAAGAGAGCAGTGGACGATCAAACTGCCAATAATTTAAGGAGGCCTAGAAATGGCAATAGTTAGACCTTTCAAAGCAGTACGCCCTAAAGAGGACCTAGTTGAAAAAGTAGCGTCTCTTCCATATGACGTTATGAACAGAGAAGAAGCTGCACAAATGGCAGAAGGAAACCCGCATTCATTCCTTCATGTTGTACGTTCTGAAATGGATGTACCAGCTGAAATGAGCATGTATGATGAAGAAGTATACAAGACTGCACGCAAGAATCTTGACAAGCTTCAGGCAGACGGCATTCTGGTTCAAGACGGAGCGCCTAAGTACTATATCTACAGACAATTGATGAATGGCCGTGTTCAAACTGGTATTGTTGGTTGTACTTCAATTGACGAATACATGAACGAGACAATCAAGAAGCATGAGTTTACGCGTCCGCAAAAAGAGCAGGACAGAATCAACAACTTTGATTACTGTGACGCGAATACTGCACCGATTTTCCTTACATACAGAAACAACAAGGAAATCACTCAAATTACAAATGACTGGATCAAGTTCCACATGCCAGTTTACAACTTCATCTCAGAAGATGACATTACACATATCGTATGGGTAATTGACGATGCTCAAGCAGTTGCACGTATTGAAGAACTGTTCAAGGGTATTGAATACCTTTACATCGCAGACGGTCACCACAGATCTGCATCTTCAGTAAAAGTGGGCATGAAGCGCCGTGAAGCAAACCCTAACTTTACTGGCGACGAAGAGTTCAACTTCTTCATGTCAGTAATCTTCCCAGATGACGATCTTTTCATCATGGACTACAACCGTGTGGTTAAGGACCTGAACGGCAACAGCAAGGAAGAATTCATCGCTAAGGTTGAAGAAAACTTCACTGTAACTGTTTGTGAAGGGGACGAGCCATACAAGCCAATGTCTAAAAAGACTTTCGGCATGTACCTGGACGGCAAATGGTATGAGCTGAAGGCAAATGAGGGTATCTGCGATGAGAATGATCCTGTTGACCGCTTAGACGTTTCTATCCTTCAAAAGAACGTTCTGGATCCAATCCTAGGCATTGATGATCCAAGAACAAACATGCGCATCGATTTCGTTGGCGGTATTCGTGGCCTTAAAGCACTTGAAGGTCGTGTGAACGACGGTATGGCTGTTGCATTCAGCATGTACCCAACAACAATGGATGATCTGCTTTCGATTGCAGACGCAGGCGAAGTAATGCCTCCAAAATCGACTTGGTTTGAGCCTAAGCTTCGTTCTGGACTATTTGTTCACAAGCTGAACGACTAGGATTCAAAATCCAATACTAAATGGTAAATTTAAGCCCGCTGGAAAGGTTGACTCTTTTCAGCGGGCTTTTTAACGGCCTCAAGAAATGGGATTAAAGTACTGGTCCTTTTGCGATATAATATTCAAGGAAGATAGGAGAGAAGCATATGATAGGAATATATTTGCAGGGCGGCGGTGCGAAAGGTGCATTCCAGGCAGGTGCGATTTATGCCCTCCATGAAATGGGTGTTCGTTTTGACGTCGTCGCAGGGACCTCGATTGGTGCCATAAACGGCTATTATATTTACGCAGGTCAGTACGAGCTGTTGAAAGATACCTGGTATGATGTGGATGAGTCTGAACTGAGTTATGTAAAAGATGAGCACAACATCATAGAAAACATGAGAACGGTTGAAAGGCTTCGGCAGGTTGAACTGCTTGAGAGCCAGCTGAAGGCATTTTATGTGAACTATGTGAATGTACGTGAGTGCAAGCTTTATGAGACCTATGACAATCTGATTGGGATGGAAAGGGAAGACGCGATACTGCGCATAAGGTATTCGGCGCTTCTGCCAAAACCAAAGGGTCTCAGGCTGGACAGGGAAGCCCTGGAACAGTTTGATTCGCGCTATGTCATGGAGCGGTTCAAGGAGGATCTCATGCACGGGGAGTACAATGATATGTCCCTTGACGGCGGCATACTCAACAATCACTTTCTTGAGCCCTTTGAGCATGAAAAGGTCGATAAGATCATTATGATGCCCTTTCAGCCCAACTATATGGTTCCAGACTTCATTCTGGAGGCCTACGATCCGTCGCAGCTTGTGATTATTGATCCCGTAAAGAAGTTTTTGCCGATGGATACCCTAAGGTTTGAACCTGTCTTTTGCAGAAAGCAGTTTGAAGCCGGCTACAAGCGCGCAAAAGAGGTCTGGAAGACCGTTTAGACTATTACAGGACTTAATATGTGCATATAGATCATAAATAGGAGAGGGAAGCGCCTGTATGGCGCTTCCCTCATGGTTTTATTACGGAATAATCATCTTAGGAATGTTCATCGCAGACTACGGTATGTCCGAGATGAAAATAGCAGGCAATAAAAAAGCTCTGAACATGAGTTCAGAGCTTTTGAATTTAATTTTGAGGCTTAAAGATTATTCTTCAATAAGAATCAGGTTTTGCTTGTAAGCCAGGTACATTTGTACCAGGTGATTCATTTCTTCAGCCATTTTCAGCTGCATTTCAGATACTTCATCGTAGCTTGCGCTTTCAACGCCGTCACGGATTTTAGAGAACAGAGATTTTTCGCTCATGCTGTCTTTCATCAGGTAGTAACGCAGTGCGTTGATTTTTTCCCACATAACAACGTCAAGATCTGTAATGTCTTCGATGCCGTGAAGCTTGTGTAGACGACGGATCAGGTTCATATTAGAAGGAATGATTCTGTGTGTAACTTCTGTAGTCCACTGTGAAGTCATTGTCTCTTTGTAAGACTCAAGAACCTTCTCGTTGAATACGCCGCCAACTGTAAGCGTCTGAACCTTTTCAGGGTAGTTTGAAAGGTTCTTCATGTTTTCCCAAACTGTTGCAGGAGGCTTAGCGAAGAACTTGTTACGCTCTTCATCAGTGTAGTCTTCAAATACGTCTTCCTCTGAACGGTAAGCTCTATCTTTTTCAAGGTAGAACTTTTCAACACCGTAAGGCTTAGAGAATTCTTTCTCAAGGTCAGATGCAGACAGTCCTGAAGAAACAGCAGCTTTGATACCGTCAAGCATAGTCAGGTAAACAGCTGAAACGCATAGGTAAGAGTTTGTATTTGGGTTTGGAGCACGAAGCTCGAAACGTGTAGCTAGTGGAGAACCCATGTCACGTACAAGACCAATCAGGACTGTACGGTTACGAGAAGGGTTGCCAACGCTGTGGCCTACAGAACCAACTGTACAAACAGGAGCCTCGAAACCAGGCTTCAGACGGTTGAATGCGTCATTTGTAGAAGTTACGAATGGGTTTACAACTTCGTAGTTCTTAAGAACGCCCATCAGTGCGCCCCAACCAGCTGAACTTAGGTAGTCCGCTTTCATATCAGGAGAAGCAAACAGGTTGATACGCTTGCCGCTCTTTAGAATAAGCGCTGCACCGATATGGTGATGCTCGCCGCTGCCTGCTACGCCTTCGATTGGCTTAGCTTCAAATGTAACAGCAAGACCGTTGCGCTCGTATGTGTCTTTAATAACGTTTTTAGCAAAAAGTTCGTTGTCAACTGACTGAAGTGCTGTGTCGTACTCCCAGTCAATCTCGATTTGCTCCATGATGCCAGCCCACTTGTTTGTGCCCTTAAGCTTCGATGGAACACCACCAACTTCCTTATGACCCATTTCAGGCTTCATGCCCATGTTTGAAAGAGCTTCAAGTGATTGCTCAAGCGCTGTTCTAACAGGACCTACAGTACGCTTCCAGTACTGCTCTTTAAGTGTTTGAGAAGTAGATAGCTTTTCAACATCTGAACGGTGGTCAGGTGTCTTAACCCAGAACTCCAGCTCAGTTGCAGTTGTCAGTTCAACTTTAGCAATGTCATCAGCTGATGTGAAACCTAGTGTCGCACATTGTGCAGCGTTTTTCTTGAACAGTGCGATAACTTCCTCTTCGAAAGCAGTCATTGCTTTTTTAAGGATTGCACGTGAGCCAACATATTGGCCGTCATGCTCAAGGTAAGCAGGAATCATCAGCGTGCCTACAGGCTTGCCAGTTTCCTCATCAAAATGGTTTGGATTGTAATCGATAAACCACTTAACAGTTTTATCTGGAATCAGGTCAACTTTAGCGTTGTTGATATCCGCAATTTTAGGTAGGTTAACAGATGAACCGTCTGTCTGTACACCTTTAGTCAGGAAGCCCTCGATATCGTCCTTCATGACTTCGATTGGTACTCTCTCGTCAGTGTGGTTGTTTCCTAAATCGACCGCGATTAGAGAAACGAATTTGATTTCTGGATGGCTTTCTAGTACATCCTTAAGGGTAGCTGTTTTAAAACTTTCTGGTTCTAGATAGTAAAGCATTTCGTTACCTCCTCATTAAAATGTAATATGATAAAACCTGTTGTATACAGTATACAACGAAAAATGGGCACAAAAAATCGCCTTTCATCGTGCACGCCGTTGTGCGGGATAAAAGACTAAGTTTTAATCATTATAGCATGTCCGAGTGAAATGTAAATACTCTCAAACGAAGAAGAAATCGTTTTCTCCAAAAAAATCAGTCGGTTTATGGCGAATTATTTTTCTTTTCTTCTGAATTAAGTTCGATAAATGCAGGTTTTGGCAGGATGCCGGTCTTAAATAGGGCAAGCAGAAAGATGACGAAAACAGGACCGAGAATGATGCCCGCAACCCCGAGTGTTTTAAGGCCGATGTACATGGCAAGTAGGGTGACAAGGGGGTAGATTCCGATTTGTGTGCTCAGGATTTTAGGCTCAAGCGCTTGACGGGCCAGTGTGACAATAAGGTATAATATGAAAAGCGAAAGCGCGGTCCCGTAATTTCCTAGAATGAGCTTGCTGATGACCCAGGGAATATATATGGTTGCAGGACCGAGTATGGGTAGTGCGTCAATGAGGGCAATGGCCAGTGCGATTGGAATCGGGTATCGGATGCCAATAATCCAGAGGCCGATAGAGGACTCCACAAAGGTGAGTGTCATCATGATCAGCTGAGCACGGAGGTAGCCCCAAAGTACGCCGAGTACATCCTTTCTTATGATGAGCAGTTTTTCGTTCCTGGTCCACTTGCTTTGAAAGAGGGGCTTGAGCCATCTGTCTATGCGGTGTTTGTCCTTTGTAAGAAAGAAGGCAGAGACAAAGGTTATGACAATGAAAAAGAGGACATTAGGAACGGATGTGGCCAGAGAAAGCAGCTTGGAGCCAAGAAGTGCGGTCAGGTCGCCCAGCTTTGAAAGAAAAGACTCGGCAGCTGTCGACAGATAGTCGGATATGGTTCCGGAAAGGCCATAGCTCTGCGTATCCAGCTTGTTAGACATGTTTTGTATGTAGTTCAGCACAGTGTTTGACCACAGGGAAAATTCCCTTGAGAGTCCGAGCAGTTCCCTTGAGAGTCGTCCAATAAGGGCGTAAACGCCAAATCCAAGGCCGAATATGACTGCGAAAATGAGCACAAGGGTAGAGAGTCCCCTTGGTACTTTAAGCCTTGCATGGAGTGTTGTCACAGCAGGGTTAATGAGCTTGGAGATCAATAGTCCGATAATAAAGGGCATGAGAATGACCAGCAGCTTTCCCAGAAACAGATAAAGGCCGGCTGCTGTTGCTAGTGCGAGAATTATGATGGCGAGTTTTGACAAAACGATGTTGTTCACAAGATCACCTCTGTCGAAATTCATGAATTTAAGTCGTTTTTCAGGTTATATATATGTAGTAATTGTATACCCGCTTTAGAAGGTTCTCAACTTACTTTGATTTCTTCTTGCAGGATATGTGTAAATCGGGTATAATTTTTTATATATTAGCATCAGGTACTAATACCAGATTGTTAGGAGGAATATTATGGGCGGTATGCTAAAAGATAAAAATATAGTAGTTATGGGTGTTGCAAACAAGTGGAGCATTGCGTGGGGCATTGCAGAAATGTGTCTTGAACAAGGCGCAAATCTGATTTTCACATATTTTGGCGAAAGAAGTCTTAAGGGACTTGAAAAACTTCTGGAAGAAGCGGGGATTCCTGAATCACTTTGTGTATCCTGTGATGTGACAAGTGACGATGACATTGAGGCTGCATTTAAAGAAATCGGATCAAAGGTATCTGAAATCCATGGTGTGGCGCATTGTATCGCACACGCCAACAAGGATGAGCTGAGAGGTCTTTACATGGATACTTCCCGTGAGGGCTTCAGAATGGCACACGATATTAGTGCGTACTCACTTGTAGCGGTTACAAAGCATGCGACTGAGTTTATGTCTGACGGCGGCAGCATCATCACACTGTCATACCTGGGCGGCGAGCGTGTGGTTCTTAACTACAACGTTATGGGCGTTGCAAAAGCAGCACTTGAGTCAAGTGTAAAATACCTTGCACACGACCTGGGTCCAAAGGGAATCCGTGTAAATGCGATTTCTGCTGGTCCGATCAAGACACTTGCAGCTAAGGGCGTTGGCGAGTTCAATGAAATTGGCCGTCACTTCTTGGAAAAGGCACCACTCAAGAGAATGGTATCACAGCGTGAAGTTGGAAGTGCGGCAGTCTTTTTCCTAAGCGACATGGGTTCTGCTGTTACTGGCGAAACAATGCATGTTGACTGTGGCTACAACATTCTTGGTTACTAGCAGGCAAAAGCGTATTTTATTTGGACAGGCTGGCCATGCTTTAGCAGGCTGAGGTCCCTTAAATAAGTACAAGAGATTTAAAATGAACCTTCAGATTCTGCAGTGGGCAGGGTTTGAAGGTTTTCCTGTGTACAGGAAAAGAGATGGGATATGGAAGAAATATAAAATAGGGCTTTTGATGTGTTTTAAGTAAAATGATCAGCTGCTAGAAGGTGTATGGAAACCAATGTGGAATCCTATTGTAGTACGGGTAAACATGGGTTTTCATGGAAAAGCTGTTCTGTTATAATTAATGTAATGACGGACCTCGGGGGTTTGAGTATGCATAGACAAGTACAAAGCCTTAGAAATGCAATTAGAGAAATGGAAGAATCCATGGTCGCCTTAGACCTGGAAGGCTTTCAAAGTAGTATAAAAGCAGTTAGGCGAATGCTTTCAACTATAGAGCAGGACTTCGGAAAGGCGATTATTGCGGCAGATTCTGTCGTGCTTTCTGAAGAGAACAATAAAAGGACTATGTCCAGACCATATGACATCATCAATACCATTGCCTTTCTATATAAGCCGACAAAGCGCATAGACATATTTGAGGGCAATTATCTGGAGTTCTTTGCAGAAGAACGTACGGAGCAGCTGATGAAGGCTATGGCAATCAATCAGCATAATGAGTTCTGGAAGCAGCATCAGACAATACACGGCAATATCTACGGCTCGGTTCCAAAGGAACTGATCAAGCCTGAGAATGCCGACCAGCTTGAAAGATTCGGCTGGCATGAGGTAAATGTCAACGTGCTGGATTTCGGTGCTGAAATCGAAGATGAGCGGGAGCTGGTCCGGTACTGTAACATATCGTTTCCACATTACATTCTGATTTTGGAGGAAACCACGAGTTCGTATCTGGTACTGGAGTACCTGCTTGAATAACCATGAAAATATTACATAAGCGAATTAGAAAAGCATAAGTTAAGTCTTATGCTTTTAAATTGCCGACAAAGTCCAGTTGAAATGCATAAATCCTATCTTATGGACTATATTTCTATTAAAAAAGTATTATAAATGACATTGAGGCGTATATATGGTCCCCATTAAGGGAATGATTGATATAGGAGGAACTATTTTGGAATACAAGACACATGTCCTTGAATATACGGCAGTACAAAAGGATGCGGGCATGAAGCTCATGGACGTGCTGCATCAGAGCATGGAGCTGTCTGGAAGAATGATTAGACGCTCAAAAAAGGAAAAGGCAATCCGGCTCAATGCGCAGCGTGTATCTCTGAGCTCGCGTATTAGAACAGGCGACCTGATTACCATAGAAATGACCATGGAAAAGAACATATTTGAGCCACAGGACATTCCCGTGACTGTGGTTTATGAAGACGCAGATATTCTGGTGGTCAACAAACAGCCCTTTCTGGTTGTGCACCCAACAAAGGGACATCCTACAGGAACCCTTGCAAACGGCATAGCCAAGCTCTTTGAAAATGAAGGGCTTGATATTAAAATTCGTTTTATCAACAGACTGGACAGGGACACCTCCGGCCTGATGATGATTGCAAAAAATCCTTATGCCCAGACGGTCATTTCTGAACAGATGATTGAGGGAACCGTGGTTAAGGAGTACCTGGCTGTTGTCATGGGGTCTGTCAAAGAAGACAAGGGCACCATTTACGCGCCAATTGGTCTTGAAAACGAAGAAGACATTCAGAGAAAGGTCATGGCAGAGGGTAAGGACTGTGTGACCCATTATGAAGTGGTTGAGCGCTATGGGAATCAGGCCACGCTCGTTAAAATCCAGCTTGAAACGGGAAGAACCCATCAAATCCGTGTCCACTTCAGCCATATGGGCCACCCGCTCTTTGGAGACGAGCTTTACGGTGGAGACCATGAACACATCAACCGACAGGCCCTCCACTGTACACGCATGGTCTTTGAAAGACCAAGACCTAGAACACAGCTGGAGCTCAAGGCAGACTTGCCTGAAGACATTAAGGCGCTTATAGACTGTTTATAAAGTCCTTGTAAAGATACTTGGCTAATGAATCTATGAACCCTTGCCGGCAGAGATGAAAATACAGACCAAGCATTTATACGCAGACAAGTGAGGTGAAAGATATGAACCCTGAGTTTATTAGCGTTACCGGCTTGACGAAAAACTATCAGATGGGTGAGGTTCTTGTTAAGGCAATACAGAATATCACCTTTTCCATTAAGGAAGGCGAGTTTGTTGTAATTCTTGGACCCTCAGGCTCAGGAAAGAGTACACTTCTCAATATCATTGGCGGAATGGACATTCCAAGCGAAGGACAAGTGATTTTCGATACCATCGATATAACGCACTTCAATGATAAGGAACTTACAGCGTATAGAAGAAATGAAGTCGGCTTTGTCTTTCAGTTCTATAACCTGATGGCCAATCTGACGGCACGTGAAAATGTGGAGCTTGCTACAGAAATTTGTTCAGAGCCCCTGGAAATAGATGAAATTATGGAAGCGGTAGGTCTCGGTGAGCGTGAAAGTCACTTTCCTGCGCAGATGTCGGGTGGTGAACAGCAGCGTGTGGCCATAGCCAGAGCGGTGGCCAAGAACCCTAAAATACTGCTCTGTGATGAGCCGACAGGTGCGCTTGACTTTAAAACAGGGCTTACCATTTTGAACCTGCTCAGCAAGATCAACAAGGAAATGAAGAAGACCGTTGTCGTCATTACCCATAACGCGGCAATTGGGCAGATGGCAGACCGGGTGATCCGACTCAGATCAGGCAAAATCATCGAGGATCACTACAATGAGAATCCCATAAGTCCTGAAAGGATTGAGTGGTAATGAGAAAGATGGATAAAAGGCTTTTGCGTATGATCAGAAGCCATATCGGTCAGTTCATAGCGATATCCTTAGTCATCTCGGTTGGACTTTTAACCTTCGTATCATTTACCATGGCCATGTCAAACCTGGAGAATTCCCTGAATTACTATTATGATGAGGCGAATTTCGCTGACATCTATGTGGAGACACTCAAAGTCCCGAAAAAGGGCGTCGATGATGTCATGAAAATTTCCGGTGTCAAGCATGCCCAGGGCAGGATTCAGTATGATGTGCCCCTCAAGGTAGAGGATGAGAACGAAAAGGTCACGGTTCGTGTGGAGTCCCTTCCGAAGACAGAATACAAAATCAATGACCTGTATTTTTACGCAGGCAAAACCATAAAGGCACCCAACAAGGAAGCCTATGTGTTCAATCAATTCGCAGAGGCGCGAAAAATCGCACTTGACGATATCATCAGACCTCAGATACTCGGCGAGGAATATGCCCTGAACGTTAAGGCCTTCGTGTCGAGCCCTGAGTATGTCTACCTTATGGAAAATGAGCAGTCCATGATTCCGGCACCGGCCAAGTTTGGGGTCTTGTTTGTTTCAGAGGAGTTCGCCATGAACAGCTTTGGAATGAATGGTTACTACAATCAGATTCTCATTAAGGCAGAGCCTGGAACGAATTTGGACCTGCTTCAGGAGCGTGTTGAGAACACCCTGGACAGGTACGGCATTAAAAGAATCTATCAGAAAAAGGACCAGCTCAGTCATAGGCTGGTATCGGAAGAAATCGAAGGCGGCAAGAAAATGGCAAGTACTGTGCCCTTTATCTTTCTTATTGTTGCTGCCAGTATCATGGTAATCATGATCAGTCGTACAGTTAAGAATGACCGCGTTTCAATCGGTGTCTTCAAGTCCATGGGCTACACCAATAATGAAATAGTCATCCATTATACAAAATACTGCCTGATCATAGGTTTTGCAGGTTCTGTCATAGGCGTTGCGCTGGGCATGCTGCTGGGCGCGGCCATGACCCAGATGTATACGGAATTTTTCTATATTCCTTATTTGAAAATTGTTTTTCATCCAGGCTATCTATTCCTGGCGATTATGCTGTCTGCACTCTTTTCAGTGGGTGCAGGCCTAATGGGGGCAAGGAGTGTTCTGGGGATTCATCCTGCGGAGTCCATGCGGCCTGAACCGCCTAAAAAGGGCCATCGCACCGTACTTGAACAGACACGCCTGTGGACCTATTTGAGCTTTACAGAAAAAATCGTTGTTCGAAACCTGCTCAGGTCGAAGAAGCGATTCATTTTTATAACCCTTGGCATTGCGCTTACCTATGCCATTACTATGCTGCCGATGTTTCAGGCAAATGCCTTTGACAGGATATTCATTAGGCATTACACGGACTTTCTAAAAATGGACTACAATATCAATTTCACTGAACCTGTCAATGATTCTGCGCTCAATGACATTAAGCATTTGATTGAGTTTCAGGACATGGACCCCAAGCTGGAGTATCCATTTGAAGTCGAACACGCATGGAAAAAGAAAGTTGTTACGGTTGTTGGCATACCGGCTGACACGAAAATGTATTATTTTAAAGATATAAACGGAAGCCATGTAACCCTTCCGCAGAAGGGGCTCTTCATTACGGAGGGGCTTGCCAAGTATTTGGATGTGGATGTTGGAGAATACCTCAAGATCAACACCTTCATTCCTGGTCGTGACGATATGGAAGTACGTATTGTATCGATCATTGATCAGAGCCTTGGCATGAACATCTATCTGGATTTGCCTTATATGCAGGACATGTTCTTAGAGCGGGGGCTCATTAACGGGGTCATGCTTACAACACGGCATGCCATTAAGGATGAGTTGTCGGATGTGCCCAAAATATCTTCAGTACAGTCCAACGGCGACCTTGTTAAAATATTCAAAGAGTTTTTGAAGCTGACCCTTGCCAGTGTATCGACACTTATTGTGTTCTCAGGCATACTTGGCTTTGCCATTGTTTACAACTCATCGGTCATGAGCCTGCTTGAGCGCAAATTGGAATTTTCATCCCTGCGGGTCATGGGCTTTCGCAAGAACGAAATCTTTTTCATTCTCTTGAGGGAGAATGTCATTATGACCATTTTGGGTATCATACTTGGCATTCCGCTTGGAAGAGCGCTCCTTGACCTTATGTCGGAGTCATTTAGTACGGAACTCTATACCATGAAGGTGGATGTGCCGCTCCAGGCGTATATCGTCACTGGCCTTCTGACCTTTGTATTCGTGTTCCTTGCACAGATTGCAACATATTCGAGAATACACAGACTGGATTTCATTGAAGCACTGAAGAACAGGATGACATAGGAGGGGAAACCATGAAGAGCAAAATCAAGAATAGGAATGTTGTTCTTGCAGTCATTGCCATAGCGGTTGTGGGTGCCGTGGCAGTTGCCTTGGGCGGATCGTCTGGGGTTGAAGCTGAATATGAAACCGCTTCATATGGGCTGGTACGGGATATAATTGAAGAGGAGGCGCAGGCGGCGTCGCATTCAACCAGAAATGTCACAGTTCTTGTAAGCGGCACTGTGCTTAAGTGGAATAAGGATGTTGGGGACACAGTGACTGAGGGCGATATACTCGCTGTGGTGGACACTGTTGATATAGATAAGCAGCTGGCTATTGCAGACGAAGAACTCAGCGCCCTTAAATATGCATTTGAGGATGCCCTTGAGCCGAATGACCGAGAGCTGATCAGGCAATACGAAGCGGGCTATAACGCTGCGGTTATTGCCAGAGACAGCGCCAAGTCCACCTACGAAAAAAATACAAGGCTCTATGAGGAGGGGGCGGTAAGCTCCCAGGCATATGACGACAGCAAGAATGCGCTCAATTTGGCCCAGGAAGATGTCAACAGCAAGTATCAGGCACTGCTTCAGGCGCGCAAAGGCCTTTCTGAGGCGCTTAAGAACAAGTTTGGGTCTGAAATCAAGGCTAAGGAAAGTGCAATTGAGATTCTTAAACTTCAGCGTGACCGTCATGAAATCAAGTCGACGCAGTCGGGTGTGATTCTCAACAGATATGTTGAAGCAGGAGACTATGTTTCCATAGGTCAGACAACTTTTGAGATTGCTGATACTGGGCAAATCTATTTTAAATCTGATATACTAGACAGTGATATTGCTTTAATCTCGAAAGGGACGCCGGTTGTCGTGTATATTGACGACAACGACACCCTGACAGGCAGTGTAGTTAAGGTGTATCCTAAGGCTGAGACGCAGATTTCAGACCTTGGTATTGAGCAAAAGCGTGTAAAGGTTGAAATCGATGCCGATCTGATGGACAGGACCATTCTCATTGGACAGGAGCTGGATATCGACTTTGTGGTTGAAAGTCGTGAAAACGCCCTGCGCATACGTGAAGACCTGACTTATCAGAAAGATGAAGCCTACCATGTTTTTGTCGAGAAGGACGGTAAAGCAGTTGAAACAAAAATTGATGTTGGCCTAGTCGGCGACACATATATTGAGGTTCTTGGAGGCCTTGCTGAAGGGGACCGCATAATCGTGCCGAGCGACGAAATTGAGCCCGATTCAAAGGTGAAGTTAAAAGAGTAATGAAAGTGGAGGAATAGTGTTGGAACTGAGAAATATTGAAGAAGCTAGCATTGAAAGAGCGATTGTACATGTTTTAGATAAAAACAGTGACACGCCTCTATTGACAGATTCTGAACTGGAACTTGAGCCGGCGATTACGGCATTTTTGTCTCACCATATTTTGAAATCACTGAGCAGTGAGAAAAATAGGAAGCTAAAGATGTTTAATCCTTCCGGGGTTGTCTACGGAAGTTTGCTAAAGGTTTATGAAGAAGAGGACGCATTTGTTGAGGCGTCAAAATCTATTGCGGAGTGGTTGTTCAAGTGCATGCAGGAACACCCTCTGATCCCGTCCGCGGACCTTATTGTGTGTCAGTTTGTAACGGGCGGCGACCGCTGCATTGCGGTCATGAAAATGGACTACCAGCCATCCTTTGTCCATGATATTCAGTATACGGAATCGGGTTTTCAGGTTGACCTTGTATCACAGGAAATCAGTCTTCCGTCAATGAGCCAACGACTGAACAAGGCGGCATTTTTCAAGAAGCCTGGTGAGGATATTTACGACGTGGTTGTCGTAGACACACCTGTGAAAGCTGAAGATGGCAGTCTGCTGGAGTATTTCCAGAAAACTTTCATTCAGGCTGGCTTTGTTGTGGATCATATGGACAAGACACGTATTGTCAGAGACCAGATGGAAAAATGGATTCGCTCCAACATGAAAGACGACATGCGCAATGCAATTGGCGCACGTCAGGACGTTGAAAGCGTCTTTGTCAATTCAGGAGAACTCAACCTGGCAAGAATGACAGAGGAAATCATTGATGATCCCGATAAGCGCGAAAAGTTCATTGAGAACATGGAGCGCAAGGGCGTCGATACAGATGATTCCTTTACCATTGACAAGAAGTGGGTGGCAAAGAAATTCAAGACGAAAGCCATAAAGACGGACACCGGCTTTACCATCCGTGGGCCATTTGAAACATTCCACGATAATGCAAAAATAGAAATCCAGTACAATGGTGACGGAACGGTGAACTACATTATTAAGAACGTCAGGAATATCAGTGAACGCTAGCAGTACATAAGATGAATTAGTCAGATTAGAGGCACTTCTCGATAGGGAGGTGCCTTTTTATAGTTTTTGATAAAGTGGTAAAATGGATTTGGGGTAAATGGGTGTGGTTTACATTATTTAGAGGATTTCACCCCTTCGCCTAGAAATGAGTATTAGCGACATACGACGCAAATCCAGAGGTATTGGGTGAATTGGGGACATATGGCGGGGATAGTGGAGTTATAAGAAATGCATTTTGAAGATAGAGGTGATATCAAGTGCTTGGAGATATTGAAAATATTGAACATTTCAAATTGAGTGATGACATTAGTTATAATCCGAGTATGAGTGATTTATATCATGAAATTGCAAGAACAAATTATAACGAGTACAAAAGCAATCACGAAAACTTGACTGAAGTCGCAAACAACCTGTTTGGTAAATTATATAACTCATTTAATTTGATAGGAAGTGAATTATCAACAGATTCATCATTCATTAAGGAGTTTGAACAAAATTATAATCACCTAAATGAAGGTTCTATCACAGATACAATAATCGCTCATGAAAAAGAATCTAAACTTAACATAGAGTTCATGATTTCAGAAATAGCGAAAAGAGGGTTATATGGTAGATTAGGTCTTCCGATAGTAGCTGATGACTTCTATCTACAAGGTTTAGAAGTCTTTAAATCAGGGGTAAAAGCGATAGCGTTTGAAGCTTTTGCCTGTGAGGCTTTCCTGAATATTGAGCTGAGGAATCATTATGAAAAGGAGCAAATAGAAAGTTACAGAAAGCATTTCAAGAATATAAAAATGCCTATGTATATTGATAAATTTGATAGATTAGCAAACTTGAGAGGTCTTAACAATCTCGATGTAGGAATAAAGAATGAGTTGAAAGAGTTAATGCGTATTAGAAATAGAATAGCTCATTTCAACGGATTTTCAATGAATCAAATAAATATGTATAGATCTTTTGAGCAATTAGTATCAAAAGGTAAAATTGAAAATATATATATTTGTGAGGATTTTAGAATATTAGACAACCCATTGGATGTCTATACACAGTTGAAGGAACTCTTCAAAGTTTGATGTTATGACGTCAAAATGCAAATCTTATAACACAGCGGTTCAAGAACATGCCACTTTGGTTATCCAGAGTGGTATTTTTATAAAGGGAATATGGTAAAATATAGCTTAGAAGTAATAAGTAGAGTGGCACGTCGTGAACCGTGGGAACGTTAACTGAAACACTAGAAAGCTAAGAGTGTAGAAAAATTGAAAAGGTTTTGAATTCCCGAAGTATGTCGGGAATATCTAAGAGAAAACGAAACTGGGCTATAATTCTATATAAATTCATAGGGTATTATTACAGCACCAAAATGCATCTTGAACATAGATTGTCTAAATTGCATTAACCGAGGCTGTCAAATAAAAAAGCAAATGTATTCAACTACAGCATCGAAATGTAACTCGAGCAAAGATTGTCTGAATTACATTATCAGGGGCTGTCTAATAAAAGCGAATGATTTCATCGCAGCATCGAAGTGTAACTTGAACATGGATTGTCTAAATTGCATTAACTGAGGCTGTCGGATAAAAAGCAAATGGTTTAATTACAGTATCGAGATGTATTTCGAGCATGGATTGTCTCAATTACATTAGCTGGGGGCTATTTGAGGAAAAGCACTAAAAAACCAGAGACAATTCAACCGTTTTGGCTACTGAAAAAGTATATGGTTTTTGTGCATCAGTTAACACAGCAACTCCCGACATGCCCCTAAAATCAAGTGTTTGGGTTTTGCGAAATTATGTAGTTTGAAAAAGTGAGTGATTTTGCAATCTGAATTGGGCACGATCGGGAGTTGTGGGAACGTTATGTGAAAAATAATAGCTAGAATAAATTTGAGAACTACTTAATAGTAGTTCTTTTTATGCGAACAACTGTTTGCTAACTTTACAAATGCATGTTATAATGTAAAAAAATAAAACTGATTTAGGAATGAGGTGCAAATTATTATGTCGAATATAATTAAAGGGTTGAGTGAAGAAAAGAAGAATGCAATTATTAAATCATTATGTGGTAATCTGACTATGTCCCGTGAAGAATATAGAATAGAACATGGTTTGGAAACAGCAAATGGATGTTATCTGTTCCGCTGGGATCGAGCATTCAAATCTTTGATTGTATCGTTGAAGGATTTAGGAATGATATGCATCGTAATAAAGCGAGGTGGACTTTGGGAATGTGTAACAGCTTATGATGAAGCCACGTCTACCCTTTATTTTTGGACGAAGCATGATAATTACATTGAATTAATGAATCAGTATCAAAGGAAATACATAACTCATTATATCTATAATATGGCATATCTCAATAAAGAGTACGGCATTGCATTAGGATCACCATATGCATTCAATAATGAGATTATGGAAACCGATATTGAGCATAAGGAAAATGAATTAAGTAAAATTATTCATAAACTTCCTGAAAAACCTGAGAATTTTGTATTAGTTACAGTTGAGACAAATGGTTCTGTAGTGACTAAAATTAATGCAATTCTTCCTGATCAATACTTAAAACCTCTCGATGAAGAAATCTGGGACGTACCAGTTGATTACAATAATGTTCATACTACAGAAGAACAAATTGATGATTTAGATTATGGTGACATTTTAGAGTTTGTTGATGAAGATTCAGTTGATGATCCAGGTTTAGGTGAAAAAGTCACTGTTCAAAAGGAAGCTAGTTCCAAAGTTAAATAATGCAGTTTAAATGTAGTAAGTGTATGTAAATCAATTTTGAAGGAACTATGTAAATCAAGGAGCGAATTAAAGTGAGAAGGGAACTTAATCCATCAAGGTTAAAGCGTGCTCGACTGTTAAGAGGGTTGACTACAACCGATCTTGGAAAGTTAGTGGGTGTTACAAGACAATCCATTTCTCAATATGAAACAGGACGACAAAATCCAGCAACTGACACGTTAGTGAGAATAAGCAATATACTGAATGTTCCATGGGGATTTTTTCATGAAGATGATCATATTGATATCAAATTGAGACACGTGTTTTATCGGTCACTATCTAGTACGAGAAAATTTGATATCGAAGTGCAAAATGAGAGATTGCGAGTCTTATCTGAACTGTATCATGTTATAGCAAAAGATATAAGATTTCCAAGTCTTAGTATTGATCATGAAAAGTTTTATGGAATGAATCCAGAAGAAGCTGCTAAGCAGTTACGTATTGAATGGGATTTAGGTATCGCGCCGATAAAAAATATGGTTACATTGTTGGAACGTAATGGATTTGTTCTATCATCGACAAAAACCAACGGAAAAGCCATTGATGCATTTGGTGGTGGTCATACATTTGAAGACGAGGATTACTATTTTATTATTCTAGCTGATGATAAAGCTTCAGCAGTTAGGAGACAATTTGACGTTGCACATGAGTTAGGTCATGCTTTACTACATGATTGGGATATTGATTGGAATGAACTGGAGGTAGAAGAACATAAAAAGCTTGAAGATGAAGCGAATAAGTTTGCAAGTGCTTTTCTACTACCACCTGAATCATTTCGAGTGGATTTAGATTACTCAATCAAATTGGACTACTTTGTTGAGTTAAAAAAGAAATGGAAAGTTTCTGTTGCAGCAATGATTATGAGGGCAAAAGCTATTGATGCTATCAGTCAAAATCAGTTCACTTATTTATTTAGACAACTTTCTACTAGAGGGTGGAGAAAAAGGGAACCACTTGATGATTTAATTAAAATGGCAAATCCAGCATTGCTTGCTAAGGCTGTAGAAATGTTAATAGTAAATGACAGGTATACATCAAATTCATTTGTCAGGAATGTATCGGAATATGGTCTTACTTTAAATTACAAAGACATTGAGCAAATATTGAATTTGAAAGAGGATATGTTAAAGCCTAGTCAAGACGATATTGCTGAGATTATTGATTTGAAGTCTAGGCTCAAGTAATAAGTTTATAAAATTGCTATTATTCATCACATAACACGACAATTCCCAAAACGCCCCTGTGGAGACATAGGGGTTGAATTATATCAAGTTGTGGTGAAATATTACATAAGAGTATATAAAAAGTGGGGCGCATCGGGAATTGCGGGAACGTTACAAGAAATTTCGAAGCAGCTAAAGTGGCGTATTTGAGGTTCCTACGGCGGTGTTCCCGACATATGTCGCTAATATTTCGACGGAGAACATTTTGGATGTAAAAAGAAATAAGAATCAAACCCTAAAAAACATGCAGGGTATATTTCGAGAGCGGAGTTTATCAAAATCATTGAACCATAATGCGTTGGCTGAGTTACGTTACTGGAGAAAAAACATGATTTATGTAATCGCACAATCGTAAATCATTTTAAGTATGAGGTCTCACTTTCTTGAACTAAGCTTCAATAGAAGAGGTGTGAAAATCAAAATCAAAAAAGTACACAGTGAAAAAAGTCTGTGTAGAACTTCTTGTAACACAGCGTTTTCCAACATTGAGCCAGTCACACCTTTTGCGAGGTGTGTTTTTATACCATGTGCTGGGAGGTTTTACCTTTAAAGTGTAGAACAGTTAAAAGTGGAGTGTAAAAGTTGCGCCTAAAAGCGCGGCTCAACATCGGAAACCGTGGGAACGTTATACGAAAGATTGAATAATGCAGTTGAAAGGAAAATCGATGATTGAAAGAAACAAAATATACAAATTTATAGGATTTTCAAATAAAAAAATTAGTGGAATTGATAAAAAAAAATTAAAAAGCATAACAGGGAAACAAATATATGTAAGTAAATATACTATGCTAAATGACCCATATGAAGCTAAATGTTATTTTGATGATGTTCATCATTTACTAGGCGAGAATATTTTCGAAAAATTGACCAGTAATCATTTGATTGCATCTTTTACATATGAAAATCAAAACAGCTCTCCAATGTGGGCGCATTATGCTAATAATCATTCAGGAATATGTATTGAGTTTAATGTTAAAAACAAAGAACTTCTGAATCGAATCAGATATATTTCTGAACAAGAATCAATTGAAGATGATATTGAAGTACTGAAGAATGAAGTCCTTAGAAACGGATATAAAACCACAATAATCCCGCAAGAGTTAGTAGATAAAATTAGTGTGTTATTTAACTCAAAACATAAATCATGGGAATATGAAAACGAAGTAAGGTACATAAATCAAGAAAACTACAATCGGAGAGTTAAATATGGAAAAAATGTGGATTACTCAAAAGTTGGAATAGAGCCCAAAAGCATATATTTAGGTTTAAATATCGGAGCCGAACACAAAAGAGAAATCACTAATATATGCAAAAATCAATGTATCTTACTATATAAAATGAAACTATCAAATGTAAGCAAAAAGTTTCAATATGAAAGTGAAATTATATTGTAAGAGTATTTCAATCCTTCGTATAACATGTCAATTCCCAACATGCCCCGGTTTATTAGACAAATCGGGGCGTTATTATACAGTAAAATAATGTTAAAATAGTTAATGTAAAGATATAGAGGGGCACATCGGGAATTGCAGGAACGTTAAGTGAAACGTAAAACGCTGAAACAGAAAAAGCAAAATTAAAAAATATGTATAGAAATTGATTAACCCTATATAATAGGGTATAATATAAATAGATATTTTAAAGTAGTAAAGGTGGTTTAAATTGACTAGAACATTTATAATGACTCCAGAATTTGATCGATGTTGGAAACATCTTGGATTAACAGACGACCACCTAAAGGAATTGCAAGAATCCTTACTAATCAATCCACAAGTTGGAAAAGTGGTACAAGGAACAGGCGGACTACGTAAAGTTCGATTTGCAATTAACAACCAAGGCAAGAGTGGAAGTGTAAGAGTACTATATGTAGATTTAGTGATTCATGAGAAAGTATATTTGCTAACAGCATACCAAAAAAATGAAAAAGACAATTTGAGTGATGCAGAAAAAGCAGAAGTCAAAAGATTAATAACGCAGCTAAAGAACGCTGCGAATGAAAGGAGCGAATAGAATGAGTGTATTTAAAAGTTTAACTACTGGTTTAGAACAAGCTATTGATATTGAAAATGAAAAAGTATCTGCACGAAAACATAAAGTGACAATAGCACCAGTTGAAGAGTTTTCAAATAGTGAAATAAAAGAAGTGCGAGAAAGTTTGAAAATGACTCAAGTTATATTTGCACAAATTCTAGGCGTATCGAAAAAGACAGTAGAAGCATGGGAATCTGGAATTAATTCACCAAATGGCCCCGCAAAAAGAATTATAAGTATGTTGAAAGAAGACCCAACAATACCAGAGAAATATCATATATTGACAAGATAATTTGTGAATTAGAAATAGTTCATGGTGAAGCGTTTTAAGCATCACTTAACACGACAATTGCCAAAATGCCCCTGTGGAGACATAGGGGTTGCTTTGTATCAAAATGTGGTAAAATATAACATAAGAGTATATAAAAAGTGGGGGGGCACATCGGCAATTGCGGGAACGTTAGCTAACAGTCCTTCAGAAGACTGAGTTAATATAATAAACTTCCATGTTAGAACGTTAATAAAATAACAAATATAAAATGACTAAATATTGAAAAGGGGCGAATTTTTATGAAGAGATTTGAAACCATTGACAAGTATGAAAGTGGCAGTCAGTTTTATCGAGCTGATATTCATATTCATTCACATAAATCGAAAGGTTCCTATGATGTCGAAGATGAAAATATGATTCCAAGTAAGATTATTGAAAAAGCCATTCAGGAAAATATCCATATAATAAGCATAACTGATCACAACAGTATTGGGAATGTTGAAGAAGCTGTTGAGTTATCAAAAAGTCAGCCAATTTTAGTTATTCCAGGTGTTGAACTTTCAACACCGCAGGGGCATTTGCTTATATACTGTCCTGATTATAGTAGCCTGAATAAGTTCTATAACGAACTTAGTATTTCTGAGTGCAAAGAAATGTGTAATGATTCAATAATTGCCTGTTTAGAAAAAGCGAAAAGGTATGGTGGGTTTGGTATAGCAGCACACATTGATGTTAGTGCTGGATTTGACATGTATATTGAAAAGAACTCACCTCATAAAAAAAGCATAGTAGAGCATCCAAATTTACTTGCTATGGAAATATCTAAATTAGATAGTTATGAACACTATTCAATATTTGATACTGACTCAAATAGAAAGTCCTTTTACAAATCTAGGATTTCTGATTTAGATTATATGAATTGTGAAAACATGGCTAAAACAATGTCATCTGATGCTCATAAATTAGAGTCAATAGGTAAAAATATTAATGGTGTTGCAAAGCTAACAAAATTGAAGTTAAGTGAACTAACATTCAAAGCATTTAAAATCGCTTTTTTAGATGCTGAAGCTAGAGTTCGAGTTGAAGAACGATTACCTGAGAATATCCCATACTTCTATGGTGCAAAGTTTGATGGTGGATTACTTAATAATCAATGTGTAAAATTCAGTCCGAACTTAAACTGCATCATTGGGGGTAGAGGTGCTGGTAAATCGACACTACTTGAGTCATTAAAAGTAGCATCGGGAAATGTTTCAAATGATAATAAAATTGATAGCGAAATTTGGGCTAATGAGATTGAACTATTTTATCATGATGAAGTAGGTCGAAAACAAATATTAGCGCGTCCAAAGCTTGATAATGTCATAAACACATTGAATGCTGATGGTATAACAAATGTGCCTATTGAGTGTTATGGACAGGGAGAAACAGCTGAAAGAATAAAGAACTGTGATAAAAATCCATATATATTACTAGAGTTTATTGATGAGCTAATTGAGTTTGATGATTTATTTGTGAGAGATAACGAAGTGATTAGATTTCTAAATGAGAATAATAATCTATTAAATGCTTGTGAAACTATTATTGCTCAGAAAGATGAGGCACTAAGAAGTAAGAAGAACATTGATGAGAAGCTTGAAATATTGAAAAAGGAAAGTGCAGTTGAGTTAATCAATAATGAAATTGGACTAGTTAGCGAAAGGAATTTTAGAAACGAGCTAATTGAGAATTTGAATAATATGGTAACGAAATACAGAAAAATTATGTCTGATGAGAAGCTATTAGAATCTGTTCTTAGTATTAATGAAGAAGCGATTCTAAAAGGTAAAGAAGAATATCTGCTAATTAAGAATGAAGTAGAGAGCTTTCATAATATGATTAATGAAATAGATAAGCAGCTACATGACAAAATAAACGAAATGATA
This sequence comes from uncultured Acidaminobacter sp., assembly GCA_963678925.1. Lineage (GTDB taxonomy): Bacteria > Bacillota > Clostridia > Peptostreptococcales > Acidaminobacteraceae. The sequence goes on from OY787533.1 coordinate 3,487,126, forward strand.
CCTGTTATTAAGACCAATTTAGATAAGTGGAAGGTTAAAGAGGTTGAAATTCAAAATGAGATCGCTAAGAAAAGAAAAGAAATTGAAGATAAAGGTGTTACAGTTAATACAGCCTACATCAAGAATATTACCAAACAAAAAGTTGATAATGACAAATTACTCAAAAACATTGAAGAGAACGAGAAATCTATCGTTGGATTTATAAAAGAAAGAAATGAAAAACTAGAATTACGTAAAGAAATTAGAGATGAGATATTTAATAGGAGAAGAACATTCGCAAACAAGCTTAACAAATCTTTTGCAAGTATAAATGAGGATTTTCACGTAAGTATAAAATTTAGAAGAAGTCTTTTGTCTCAAGAACTCTCAGCATTTATTAAAGATTGTATGGGGTGGCGGTCTTCTCAAGTTCCAAAAGCGAGTCTTTTGGTATCAACATTGGGCTATTATGGCATATTAGAGGTTATTAATAACAATGATATTGCAAAAATAACTCAAATTAAAAACGCAGATGGGGATGTTGTTTTCTCTGAAGCAGTTGCTAAAAGTGTTATTGAGACATTATCAAAACGAGTTAATAAAGGTAAAATTGAGGCAATTAGCTTTGAGGATATGTTAGACATTAATGTTACCAATAAAGATGCAAATGGAAACTTTATAACAAAAAAGTTTCATCAGCTATCTTTAGGTCAACAACAAGCGATTTTACTATCAGTCTTATTAAACTCAGAAAGCAAGTCTCCTCTATTGATCGATCAACCAGAGGATAATCTAGATAGTGAGTTTATTTATAGAACTTTGGTGAAAAATCTACGTAAAATAAAGGAACATAGACAAGTTATACTAGTGACTCATAATGCTAATATAGCTGTTTTAGGTGATGCTGATTTAATTTTGCCTTTAAAGTGTTTTAATAACAACACAGAAATAGTATATAGAGGGTCTATAGACAGAGAGGAAACAAAATTAGTATCATGTGAGTATCTTGAAGGAAGTGACAAGGCATTCATAAAGAGAAAAGAGATGTATGGAATTTAGAGCAGATACTAGTTGGAGGTAATTCTGAAAAACCGTCAGCTAACACAGCAGTTCCCAAAATGCCCCTTTGTTTACGAAGTGGCATTTATTATACTGGTTTATGGTAAAATATAGTATATGAACTATAAAAAGTAGGGGGCACATCGGGAACCGTGGGAACGTTATATGGCATATTTGAGTCGGAAAATCTAAAGGGCAATAAAAAAGACGAGACTGTCCCAAATTTTGTGTAAATAATCTGCCACGAAAGCAGCGAATATGAACTTTTTAGGAACTCTCGATTACGAATGGATAATCGAGAGTTCGGAGACTGTCCCAAATTTTGTGTAAATAATCTGCCACGAAAGCAGCGAATATGAACTTTTTAGGAACTCTCGATTACGAATGGATAATCGAGAGTTCGTTTATTATCTGATCCCAGTTTCGTTGACGCTGGGACCATTTCTTTGTTGCATTTTCAGTTGCTAAGTAAAGGGACTTCATCAGTGACATGTCTGTTGGATAGACTGGTTTTCCCTTAGTTACTTTGCGGTATTGTCTGTTCAGATTTTCAATGATATTGGTCGTATACATGATCTTTCTGATGTTCGCTGAGTATGCAAAAAACGGAGATATAACACCCCAGTTATCTTTCCAGGATTTTATGCAGCGCGGATAATGCGAACCCCACTTTTCTTCAAACTCAAGAAGCATCTGATAACCTGATTCCTCATTTGGAGCTTGATAAACAGACTTAAGATCTTTCATCAGTTCTTTGATATGTTTGTAGCTGACATATCGCGTAGATGAGCGAATTTGATGAATGATGCAGCGCTGTACAATAGACTCTGGATATGTCGCTTTGATTGCTTGCTCAAAGCCTGAAAGTCCATCAACACTGAAGATTGTAACTCTCTGAACACCACGATTCTTTAAGTCTGTCAGAACCTTTAGCCAGAATTTACTCGTCTCATTTTCGCCTATCCAGATACCTAAGACATCCTTCATACCATCTGTATTTATGCCAACAACAACGTATGCAGCTTTAGATACAATGCGGTTATTCTGTTTTACTTTGTAATGAATAGCATCCATGAAAACAAACGGATACTCTGTTTCAAGTGGTCTGTGTTGCCACTCTTCGATGTGAGGGATGATTTTATCAGTCATACGTGAGATTGACTGTGCTGAGAGTGGCATCCCGTAGAGGTCTTCTATATGTTCTGAGATATCTCTTTGAGACATTCCTTTGCCATACATAGAGATCACTTTGTCTTCAATCGCTGAAATATCACTGGAGTGTTTTGGTACAATTTGTGGATCAAACTCACCGTTACGATCTCTTGGAATCTCTAGTTCAACTTCGCCAAGATCAGTCTTTACACGCTTTGTTGATTTCCCGTTTCTGTAGTTCGTTTTCTCAACTTGGCGATCGTATGGCTCATAACCAAGCTCTTCATCCAGTTCTGCTTCTAGTAGTTTCTCAACGCCAGTCTTAAGCATTTCCTTCAGCACGCTCTGTAGGTCTGTCACATCGGTGATATCCTTGTCCTGCATAAGGGCTTCTGTCAGTTCTGATATCTTGTTGTTTTTCTTCTTTCGACTCATAAAAAAATCCTCCACTCTGTAGTCTAGTTTATAACACTAACTACTTTCGTGGAAGATTTCTTGTTTTTACACTAAATTTGTTTCAGTACCAGAGTTCGTTTATTATCTGATCCCAGTTTCGTTGACGCTGGGACCATTTCTTTGTTGCATTTTCAGTTGCTAAGTAAAGGGACTTCATCAGTGACATGTCTGTTGGATAGACTGGTTTTCCCTTAGTTACTTTGCGGTATTGTCTGTTCAGATTTTCAATTATATTGGTCGTATACATGATCTTTCTGATGTTCGCTGAGTATGCAAAAAACGGAGATATAACACCCCAGTTATCTTTCCAGGATTTTATGCAGCGCGGATAATGCGAACCCCACTTTTCTTCAAACTCAAGAAGCGTCTGATAACCTGATTCCTCATTTGGAGCTTGATAAACAGACTTAAGATCTTTCATCAGTTCTTTGATATGTTTGTAGCTGACATATCGCGTAGATGAGCGAATTTGATGAATGATGCAGCGCTGTACAATAGACTCTGGATATGTCGCTTTGATTGCTTGCTCAAAGCCTGAAAGTCCATCAACACTGAAGATTGTAACTCTCTGAACACCACGATTCTTTAAGTCTGTCAGAACCTTTAGCCAGAATTTACTCGTCTCATTTTCACCTATCCAGATACCTAAGACATCCTTCATACCATCTGTATTTATGCCAACAACAACGTATGCAGCTTTAGATACAATGCGGTTATTCTGTTTTACTTTGTAATGAATAGCATCCATGAAAACAAACGGATACTCTGTTTCAAGTGGTCTGTGTTGCCACTCTTCGATGTGAGGGATGATTTTATCAGTCATACGTGAGATTGACTGTGCTGAGAGTGGCATCCCGTAGAGGTCTTCTATATGTTCTGAGATATCTCTTTGAGACATTCCTTTGCCATACATAGAGATCACTTTGTCTTCAATCGCTGAAATATCACTGGAGTGTTTTGGTACAATTTGTGGATCAAACTCACCGTTACGATCTCTTGGAATCTCTAGTTCAACTTCGCCAAGATCAGTCTTTACACGCTTTGTTGATTTCCCGTTTCTGTAGTTCGTTTTCTCAACTTGGCGATCGTATGGCTCATAACCAAGCTCTTCATCCAGTTCTGCTTCTAGTAGTTTCTCAACGCCAGTCTTAAGCATTTCCTTCAGCACGCTCTGTAGGTCTGTCACATCGGTGATATCCTTGTCCTGCATAAGGGCTTCTGTCAGTTCTGATATCTTGTTGTTTTTCTTCTTTCGACTCATAAAAAAATCCTCCACTCTGTAGTCTAGTTTATAACACTAACTACTTTCGTGGAAGATTTCTTGTTTTTACACTAAATTTGTTTCAGTACCAAAAAGACCAAGTAAATTACTCGATCTCAATGATTCCATAGAGGATATCAAATACTTCTTGAATAATATTTTCGGGAGCTTTTTCTTCAAAACTAGCATCACGAATAGCTATGTCGAGTGCTTTGACTTGTTCACACATTATATAACCAGTTGTTTTAGTTCGAAGATCAAGTGGAACATGAAGTGGAAAGCTACGATTTGTATTTGTTATTGGACAAACAAGAGCCATTTGTGTAGTTTTGTTGTAGGTGAAGTTACTGACAACTAAAGCAGGTCTTCGTCCACGTTGTTCGTGACCAGCTTGAGGCGTAAAATTCATATATATTATGTCACCTTGTTCAGGAATATAAGCCATTATAGTACCTCTCGCCCAACAGGAGTAGAAGTATCCCATTCGGAACATTTGTAATCGCCGTTGTAATTTTTAAGACGTTCTTTAAGCGTAAGATGTTTTTTAGAATGTTCAATTACAATTTTCCCGTCAACAATGATAATTTCAACTTCATCATTTTCTGAGAAATCAGCAATAGACAGGATTGATTTAGGAATTCTAATACCTTGGCTATTACCCCACTTTTGAATTTTAGCGTGCATAGAAACACTCCTTTCGTATTCTTAGTTTCAGTATATACTATGTATATACTGAAATCAAGTTTTTAAATAGTCTATGATAAAAAGACTCAAAGACACCATATAACACAGCAATTCCCAAAATGCCCCTTTACTTATACGAAGTGGAATTTATTATACTCAGTTTATGGTAAAATATAGTATGTGATTTATAAAAAAAATGGGGCACTTCGTGAACTGTGGGAACGTTATAGGAAAGAAACACACTAATATCATATATTACCATAATAGCTAAATATTATTTACATTAATATGTTTAAGTGTATAATATTTAAGGGGGATTGATGATGAAAATAAGTGAGCTAAGACAAGCTATAGAAGATTATAAAAGTTTAAACAAAGCAATATTGAGTATTACTGAAGCTCAAGACGATTCAGTGATGCCTGACCCTAATCTAGATTACCAAGGTGCGGAATTCATGTTAGATAAACTTATAATCGAATACGGATACGAAGAAGATCGCAAGAGGAGTATAGATTCGAGAGCAGGTATTTTTCTAGCTTTTGTAGGTACGATATTCCTATTATTACCTACAATAATGGTTAAACCAACGCCTGATTTTAATATAACTAGCATGTTGGATGTAGTTATAAATTTATTGTTGATCATATTATATCCAGGAGTTTTCATTACTCTAGTATATACGCTAAGAAAATTAGTTGGTGCAATTAATGTACATGACTATAAAAGGCTTGATTATGATTCGTTTACGGAAGAAAATACTCAGTATTCTAGAGATCAGATTGCTAAAGTCATTATGCATGAGTATCGCAATAACGTAATACATAATAAAAATGAAAACGATATTAAACTTGGAAAATTCAAGGACGGAATCACATCTTTGCAATTTTCGTTAACGTTGGCAGTAGCATATTACTTTGTAAATATTTTTTTAGTTGTATAGAAAGGAGGAAATGTATGTCTGATGAAAAATCATGGGGGCAGCGCTTGAACCAACAAAAGCCTGAAAGTAATCAAGTCAAAACTAATAAAGGTGGTCCATCTTTTAAGTCACAAACAATCCAAGAAACTGTTCAGCCAAAAATTAAAAGTCAAATAATTTCACATTCACTTGATGATTAGAAATTTTGATTTCAATTGTATCATATTGATTTCTAACCTTAATATTTGGAGGTGTTTATCATTAAGAAAGATAGCTCATGGGGTGACAATCTTCAAAAGAATCAATTGAAAAAAGAATCAAAGAATGAAGATCGAGGCTCAAAAAAACCAGTTTTTAAATCTCAATCAGTTCAAGATTCTGCACCTTTATTGTTCAAAAGCAGAATTGTGACTTCATCCAAAAATAAGAAGTGATTAGTTTGGAACCTAAAGTGTTGTAGAGTGAGTTTCCATCCTATAACACAGCAATTCCCAACATGCCCCTTTTATTTCAAATAATTGGGGCTTTTATCATACCTAAATGCTAAAATAGAGTATATGAAATAGACATAGATGGGGCGCATCGGGAATTGTGGGAACGTTATATGCCATTGGCAGGTTAGGGTGTGAAGCAGGAGGATGTGCGTTATCCGACGTTTATCGGGAACACAGTTGCGTTACTTTATCTGAGCTTAAGGGTATTATTTCCGGCGCATTACGGAAGTGTATTTCGAGTAGAAGTTCCGCATTGAGTGAAGTTGTGAACTGGGGCCACGAAGTGAGTGATTCAGGCACTCAATAGTTTTTAGGTTTCATAAGTTTTTTTGGTGTCATTACAACAATGCTTTTACGGAAAAATGAAAACTATGCGTGGCTAATCCGCAATGAACAAAGGGGTAATGGGAATCATGCGCCTATCCCGAGACCATAATACGGTATCAAAGGGAACACGAAACTAAAGGTGTGCCAACAGCAAATAACACGACAATTCCCAACATTGCGCAGTCACACCTTTTGCAAGGTGTGGAACGGAGAAACTACAAGGAAGAATCAACAAAGCGTGGTTGCATTTCTAAACTGGATGCAGCAAAAGTTGCGCCTAAAAGCCGCGCAACATCGGGAATTGCGGAAACGTTAGGAGACAATTTTTACTTTAACTAATTAAAAGTTATAGAACACCTTTACAAGCACAAATATAAAACACGAAAGGTATGATTACATGAAACGTAGTTTAGAAACTTTAAAAGAGGATTTACGTCATGATTGTAAAAAGGCAGAAAACATAATTGAAGAGATTAATAATGATAATGATAGACATATTATTATTAAACGTATGGCTCAGCAAATTAATAACAGAATTAATGACATTCAGGAAATTTGCTCAGTAGATAAGTACAATTTATATTTCAATGGGAAAGTAGCAATTGGTAAGTCTACAACCGTTTGTAACTTATTTGGCTAATTGATGAAGATGAACTTAGCAGTATGAAAAAGCTAACAAATGCATCATTGCTCAAGACTGGAAGTGGACGAACTACAGTATGTGAAACGGTGATAGTTCCAAATAGTGAAGAAACTAAAATCATCGTTGAACCGGTAAGTTTAGATGAGTATAAACGTACTATAATGGAGTTCTGTAAATGGATTGAAGGTAAGGCAGCAGAATTTTCAGAAGAAGAAAAGCGTGTAATAAAAAATATGTCAGAGATACCTCTTACTAAGAACTCATCTAAAGAGGTGAAAGAATATTTAGATGAGTTAACTAGTGATTATCAGGAATACTTATTTAATGAGATAAAATATGAAAAACGTAGCAGTGTGGAGTTTGATTTTGATGATTGCAATAGCAATTTCAAGAGTTGGCTTAAAGCTACATTCAAAGAGATAAATGATGGAAAAAATAAACTATGCCCTATTCCTAAGAAAATTACAATTCAAATTAAATCAGATGACTTAAACATCAGTATCCCAAGTTGGATTCAATCAGTTGTTGACACAAGAGGAATTGATGGTGGAGAACGATCAGATATACAATCTTACTTAGTTAAACATGACAGTATTTCACTGATGTGCGATGAAGTACATGGTTTTGGAGGTAATGAATCACTCACATCAATACTTAAGCAAAACCTCTTGAAAGAAAATCGAGATACTAAACATAGAACCGTATTACTAGGATTGGAGCGTAATGAAGAACTTAACGAAATTACAGATTTTGAAGATGACAGAGAAGGAGGAATAAAATCAAAAATTAATGAAGCATGCTCAAAATTTGTTGATAACAATATTGGCTTTAAATCAGAAAATGTATTTTTTGTTAATACAGCACCAGGAGTTATTGCTGTAGATAGCAAGATATTTAATGTTGATACAGATAAAAGATTAAACGAAATAAAGAAGTTTTATACTTCACTTGAGCAGGTCGTTGTTAGTATGTATAAGACATATAGCGAAGAAGTTTATGATTACCTTAGAACATTAACTCAGTTATCGGTTGGCAAAATCTCAACTGAAACTGTTAACAAATTTGAGAAGTGCAAAGAGCATATTTATAGACAAGAAGAGTCACTTACATTGAGTGGGAGAAAAATTCTCTCAAGATTTGAAGATGTAACAATGGAAGTTTATCATTCATCATTACGTGGGGCTGTAAATCATAATGGTGTTGGTAGAACTGCTGATCTGTATGCGTCATATCAAAAGTGTGGAGGGGAAGAGTTCTCATCAATATGTGAAATCCCTAAGTCAAATATTGCCACACTTATTGATGAAACATTTAGAGATTGTAATGAAATGGAATCAATTTGTCATCAGTCCATTATTGATGAAATCAATGATACTTATATGAAGTACTATAATGAAAGTAGATTATCACATCATAAAATTACATTTAGAAGCTTATTTAATGATGATTCATGGAAAACTCCAAGAACTTATTGGGGGGATAAAAAAGGCGATTACAATTATCGCGTGACTAAAGATATAATAAAAGAAATGCAAAATAAAAGGATTCCACAAGAACTCGCAAGTTTACAGTACACGAGTCATTTCTTCAGAAGTATCTATAATTATTTGGAGATTCAGTAGTTGTAACAGAGTTTAAGTAATCGTAAAAAGTCATCTCCTAACACAGCAATTCCCAACATGCCCCGGTTTATTAGACAAATCGGGGCGTTATTATACAGTAAAATAATGTTAAAATAGTTAATGTGAAGTCGAAGTAGGGGCACATCGGGAATTGTGGGAACGTTATGCAACATTTAAAAGCGAGGTATAATCATGAATCAGAATATTTATAAATGTGCAGCTGAATCTTACATGTATGGTGTTAAATTTTTAAAGGAATATTATAAAGATAATGGCTACCCATATTTTGGAGGTTTTGGAGAGTTACGAATGGCCATTATGAATTTGCACAACGCTATTGAGTTGCTCCTAAAAGCACATCTAGCCACGGAGAATGAACTTTTAATAATATCAGATATTGGCAATGATGATGTGTTAAATATAATTCGATTTGAACGAAAAGATGATGTTAAATTTGGGTTGCTGCATTATCTCTATCATGAGGGAAATACGTCAAAGACAATTGAGTATTCTGAGGCAGTACGTAGATATGCAAAAATTTTCGGTTTAGAAAAAGAAACTCAAAGAGTCTTAGATAGCCTGGGTAAATACAGAAATATGGCAACTCATCTCGGTATAAACAAGGAACCAGTTGAAATCTTTGAAATTTTAGCAATTTTAGCTAAAGTAATTGAGTTAGTAGAAGATGAGTTGACTTACAATATTGATATAGATGATGAGTCATATTCCCCTTTTGAGAAAATCGAAGTTGAAGCACAACACATGTGTTCAGTCATTTCCGACGAATCCGAGAAATTGTGGTTTGAATATTTCAGAGAACCAATAATGGAAATACTCTATGACCTATCAGATACACTCTTTTCAAATAGTTTAAAAAGTGTGTTTCAAAAAAACCAACTGGAGATTAAATATGAAATTGATGAAAATATGGAAATGAAAGATATTAAAATTAGTATTGTGAATATTGAGACTCAAAGGCAATTAGATTCAATTGTATTGGCTAAACCACTTTCTAATACTTTTCATATTAGGTTTTATGATAAGGAAGATATTGCTGAAATTATAATCGAGCTTGGGTTTGATGGAGGCATTCCTAAAATTCATTCGACGAGTGGATATATTGGAGAGGATATTGTGACATGTGAAACATACTGGAAAGACAATAAATTGAAAAAGGAACTAGGCATCCTTAGTAAAGATTATCAATCTGAACTGCTTTCAAACATTCTTAAGAATATTGTACTTAATTCTAAGCAAGTAAGGGTTGATTAAATGTGAGTTTAACTTTTAATTAGTAAAATTGATTGGAATCATCTACTTTATCATAACAAAGCTGTATGTATCGCTTTTAAACATCGCATAACACAGCAGTTCCCAAAACGCCCTGGGTTTATCAAACTTAGGTTAATTTTATAGCTTGGAGTGTTAAAATATAGAAAAGAGGTAATAAAGTGGGCGCATCGGGAACTGTGGGAACGTTAGCTGAAATGAAAATTTAGGTAGGTGAGTTAACATGATAATTGATGTATACAAAACAAGATTGAAGGTACTGAAACAAATTTAGTGTAAAAACAAGAAATCTTCCACGAAAGTAGTTAGTGTTATAAACTAGACTACAGAGTGGAGGATTTTTTTATGAGTCGAAAGAAGAAAAACAACAAGATATCAGAACTGACAGAAGCCCTTATGCAGGACAAGGATATCACCGATGTGACAGACCTACAGAGCGTGCTGAAGGAAATGCTTAAGACTGGCGTTGAGAAACTACTAGAAGCAGAACTGGATGAAGAGCTTGGTTATGAGCCATACGATCGCCAAGTTGAGAAAACGAACTACAGAAACGGGAAATCAACAAAGCGTGTAAAGACTGATCTTGGCGAAGTTGAACTAGAGATTCCAAGAGATCGTAACGGTGAGTTTGATCCACAAATTGTACCAAAACACTCCAGTGATATTTCAGCGATTGAAGACAAAGTGATCTCTATGTATGGCAAAGGAATGTCTCAAAGAGATATCTCAGAACATATAGAAGACCTCTACGGGATGCCACTCTCAGCACAGTCAATCTCACGTATGACTGATAAAATCATCCCTCACATCGAAGAGTGGCAACACAGACCACTTGAAACAGAGTATCCGTTTGTTTTCATGGATGCTATTCATTACAAAGTAAAACAGAATAACCGCATTGTATCTAAAGCTGCATACGTTGTTGTTGGCATAAATACAGATGGTATGAAGGATGTCTTAGGTATCTGGATAGGTGAAAATGAGACGAGTAAATTCTGGCTAAAGGTTCTGACAGACTTAAAGAATCGTGGTGTTCAGAGAGTTACAATCTTCAGTGTTGATGGACTTTCAGGCTTTGAGCAAGCAATCAAAGCGACATATCCAGAGTCTATTGTACAGCGCTGCATCATTCATCAAATTCGCTCATCTACGCGATATGTCAGCTACAAACATATCAAAGAACTGATGAAAGATCTTAAGTCTGTTTATCAAGCTCCAAATGAGGAATCAGGTTATCAGACGCTTCTTGAGTTTGAAGAAAAGTGGGGTTCGCATTATCCGCGCTGCATAAAATCCTGGAAAGATAACTGGGGTGTTATATCTCCGTTTTTTGCATACTCAGCGAACATCAGAAAGATCATGTATACGACTAATATAATTGAAAATCTGAACAGACAATACCGCAAAGTAACTAAGGGAAAACCAGTCTATCCAACAGACATGTCACTGATGAAGTCCCTTTACTTAGCAACTGAAAATGCAACAAAGAAATGGTCCCAGCGTCAACGAAACTGGGATCAGATAATAAACGAACTCTCGATTATCCATTCGTAATCGAGAGTTCCTAAAAAGTTCATATTCGCTGCTTTCGTGGCAGATTATTTACACAAAATTTGGGACAGTCTCAGATTGAAATATTTTTTACTGATATATTTCGGGATCTATTTTTTTGCTGTGTTTATAAGTGTACAGTTTTTAAACAATCCGTTTAATATAATTGGACTTCAAGGACAAAATTTGGCATATTTATTATTTATCACCTTGATTCCTACTGGAACCGGAATGTCATTATGGAGACTTAAAGGACTTTTACAAGAAAGTATAAGTAATCAATTGAGTTTTGAAAATGCAATAGGGCTTTTGGTTATAGTCTATATTGAACTAATTGTTTTATTTGCGGTTTTATTTTCTGTATCTAATGTATTCGACAATGCTTATAATTGCATGGCAGAAAGTAAGTGGGTGGAAACCCTAGACAAAAACACTGAAAAGGAAGAACAAGTGAGTAATACAATTCAAGCAATATCTTCAGTGCAAAATAGTGTGTTATTTAAAATTAATGGTTTGGATGCTGAAAAGACCGAAGACAGAGTTATAATTTCATCAAGTAAAAATGGAGAAATAGAATATAAGGCAAATTATGAAAATAGTGTATATCGACTGATTGATTCGATTTATTTTAGCGCTGTTACTATTACTACTGCAGGTTATGGCGATATTTCACCCAAAGGAATATATCCTAGAATTTTATCCGTTATTGAGCTTCTAACTGGGCAGTTTCTACTAATTATTGGAGTTGGAATTACACTTGGAAAATTAGAAACAAAATTTTAACTTCAGCTAACACAGCAGTTCCCAAAATGCCCCCTTTGTTTATACGAAGCTGCATTTCTTATACTGGTTTATGGTGAAATATAGTATATGAATTATAAAAAGTGGGGCACTTCGGGAACTGTGGGAACGTTAACTGAAACACTAGAAAGCTAAGAGTATAGAAAAATTGAAAAGGTTTTGAATTCCCGAAGTATGTCGGGAATATCTAAGAGAAAACGAAACTGGGCTATAATTCTATATAAATCCATAGGGTATTATTACAGCACCTAAATGTATCTTGAACATAGATTGTCTAAATTGCATTAACCGAGGCTGTCAAATAAAAAAGCAAATGTGTTCAACTACAGCATCGAAATGTAACTCGAGCAAAGATTGTCTGGATTGCATTATCAGGGGCTGTCTAATAAAAGCGAATGATTTCATCGCAGCATCGAAGTGTAATTTGAACATGGATTGTCTAAATTGCATTAACTGAGGCTGTCGGATAAAAAGCAAATGGTTTAATTACAGTATCGAGATGTATTTCGAGCATGGATTGTCTCAATTACATTAGCTGGGGGCTATTTGAGGAAAAGCACTAAAAAACCAGAGACGATTCAACCGTTTTGGCTACTGAAAAAGTATATGGTTTTGTGCATCAGTTAACACGACAATTCCCAAAACGCGCCTGTGGAGACATAGGGGTTGAATTATATCAATTTGTGGTAAAATATAACATAAGAGTATATAAAAAGTGGGCGCATCGGGAATTGCGGGAACGTTAAATGCCATTGGCAGTTCGGGGAGTTTCTTTAGGCTACCACGTTATCCGAAATATGTCGGGAATACAGTTTCGTTTCATTAACTAAGTTAGAAGTGTGCATTGCCGACGCATTAAGCAATTTTCAAACTGACGATAAGCGTGAACAGTGAGCGCTTAAGGCACTCAGTAGTTTTGCTTTTTTACGGAAGTTATTAAAGTCAAAGAGTTCATCACTTAAGCCTAGAAAGGCAAAACTACGTTTGGAAAATGGCAATAACGAAAATGTAATTTGGAACTATGCGTCTAAGTCATACCAATAATAGGGCATCTAAGAGAAAGAGGGACTGAGGGTTGCCAACAGGCAGTTAACACGACAATTCCCAAAATTGCGCAGTCACACCTTTTGCAAGGTGTGTGCAGAGTAAAAACACTAAGATGAACTTAGAAAACATGATTGGGTTTTGAAACTGAATAAAGCAAAAGTTGCGCCTTAAAAGCAGCGCAACATTCGGGAATTGCGAGAACGTTATGTGAAAGTTAAAACTTGAATCATATTGTACGAAAATACTAGTATGTAGAAAGAGTTGATTATATGATTCCATATAGAATCAGAACTCAAGTAAACTTAAAAAGAGATTTTATGGAATTTATTTCAAAGCAGATGATGAAGTGGGGCTTTCCTGCGGTTAAAGATGAACAGGAATATTGGTCTGCCATATATGAGTTTTATAATTTGCAGTTACGAATGATTGATTTGAGAAAAAGAGAAGTATTGGTTGCATCAGATTTTTTATGTCCCTCAAAATATGAAGATGTTGTTGAAAATATTATAGAAAATCTAGAGAAAGGCACTAGCGTGTTCCCATATCTAAGCAAAAATATACTCGAATCTAATTATAATGATCCTTTATTAAACGATTGGGGTGTATATCATTTACACTTAGGTAAGAAAAAAGACAAGCATAATCCGAGATTTATAGAAAGGACTAAGGAATTACTTTTTTTACGTATAGACTCTGATAAAGCGTATTTAATAAATATATATAAGCATGGAGATTGGAGTAAAACGGAGATTCTAAAATCCATTTGTGCTAATTGGCCTGAAAGTATAGATGAATATATTGTAGATAGTTGTTTTGAAGTATCGCCAAAAACTACAGAAGCAACGGTCAAACAAGCTAGAAAAAAGAATGCATTTGTACTTCACCAATCGGAGATTGGAAAAGTTTATCTTCCTTTTGGAGGTGGTGTTGCATCATCAGGTCATAATATTAATGGTGTAAAATACGCTGATTTACTACTTACAAATTTGGAACGTTTGGAAAAGACAATGATAGAAAATTCCTACTTGTTCGCTGATGCATTTATTAGAGAACAAAATATTGAATTAAGTGAGATTCGGTTAAAGTTATTTATAGGTCAAAACGGAAGTGCGTACATTATGGAGTTGAATTCAAAAGAAATATTTGAAGTAGGTCCACTTATATAAAACAGTTTTAACCATCACATAACACAGCAGTTCCCAAAATGTCCCTTTGTTTATACGAAGTGGCATTTTTTACATTCGGTTTATGGTAAAATATAGTATATGAATCATAAAAAGTAGGACACTTCGGGAACTGTGGGAACGTTATGAGACAGATTTGACTCAGAGAAAACCATAATCCCAAGTTTGAACTTGAATACCTAATAAACGAATTATTTCCAACGAAATTGTTAGTAAAAAGGAGGGCAAATGATTAAGACAGACCTTCATATACATACTGTGAATAGTGTATCTGATCATGATTTTGTTTTTTCAATGGAAGTATTATCTGAATATATTAATTCGCAATCGTTAGATTGTATAGCAATCACTAATCACAACATTTTTGACATGGAGCAATATTTAGAAATCAAAAATAATATAGAAATAACGGTTTTTCCAGGTATTGAAATTGATCTTGGAAAAGGTCATTTACTACTAATTAGTTCCGAAGAAGAATTAAGTGACTTCAATGGACGCTGTCAAAAGGTATCCGATAGAATTGGTAGTGCAAATAACTCAATAAGTATTGAAGAGTTTAGAGAAATTTTTACTGATTTAGAAAAGTACATATTGATTCCCCACTTTGATAAGTCTCCTGAAATTGAGCCGCAAATACTTGAAGACTTAAAAGATTATATAAAATCTGGTGAAGTGTCAAGTTTAAAAAAATTCATTTATAGAAAGAAGAAAGACGATACATTGACTCCCGTTGTATTTAGCGATGCTCGCATGAAGGTTGGGTTAAACAAATTCCCAGTTAAGCAAACGTATCTTGCAACAGAATCTACTGATTTCGCAGCAATTAAATATTGTCTAAGAGACAAAAATAAAGTTCACTTAGCTTATAAGGAAGATCATTTTCAAATATTTGATAATGGACAACAAATTTCATTAGGACTGAATGTAGTCTTTGGTGAAAGGTCATCAGGAAAAACAGTGTTTCTTGATTCAATAATGGAGCAAGTAGATAATGTTAAGTATATCAAGCAATTTCAGCTGTTGGAAAGAGATGAAGAAGCGAGTAAAAAAGCATTTACCGATATGTTGAGCGCTGATCAAAACTCAATAGCACGAGAGTATCTTTATGAATTTGAAAGAGTAATCAATGATGTAAATGATATAGACCTTAAGAGTAATGATGATCAATTGTCGCTTTTCTTGGAAAGTTTGATGAAAGCTGCTTCAGAGAAGGAGAATGAGGATTCATTTTCAAAGCCAGTATTATTCAGAGAAAACCAGTTTTCACTAGAGAAACTAGAAAGTCTTGAAGGTCTAATATCATCAGTAGAAGTACTAATAACAAATACAGAATATAAGGAAGTAATTGACAGGCATATTGACCAAATCAAACTTAAAAGTCTAGTTAGTGAATTGATTGAAACGTATAGAGCTAAGTATGAAAAGAATCTTATGAAGCATTGGGTTAATGATGTCATACTATCAACTAAGAATGGTCTCGTAAGCAGATCAGCAGCAACTGTAATTGAGGATTTTAGCTTAGAGAAATACATCATAGAAAAAGACTCGATTAGACAGTTTGAAGAAATTGTTAATCTACTGAAGGTGCCAAGACGTATCGCTTCAAATGACATCCAAGGTTTCAAAATGGTTGCTGATACCTCAATATTTAATAGAGCAGGAGAATTGAAAGGGATATTAGGTAAAAGAGAATCTTCGTTTTCAGCTGCATTTGGTAAATATGAAAATCCATATGAGTATTTACAAGAGTTAAAATCAATTAGCTTATTGCCAGTTACCGAAATACACAAATATTTTGTGAATATTAAGTATAAGATACTCAATAAGCATGGACTAGGAGTATCGGGTGGAGAAAGGTCAGAGTTCAACTTATTGAGAGAAATTAGAAATGCACTACAGTATGACTTGCTACTTATTGATGAACCTGAGTCCTCATTCGACAACCTATTTCTAAAAAATAGTGTAAACAAACTGCTAAAAGAAATTTCAGAAAAAATACCAGTAGTTATTGTTACGCATAATAGTACAATTGGAGCTTCAATTCAGCCCAACTTCCTAATACATACGAAAAGAGAAATTATAGAAAAGACTCCAGTTTTCAAAGTTTTTAGTGGTCTACCTACTGATAAAGAACTGGTAACTGTGGATGGTGAAACTATTATGAATTATAGCTCACTTATTGATAGCCTTGAGGCAGGAGAAAAGCCATATACAGATAGGAGAAATACATATGAAACACTTAAGAGTTGAGTCTGGAAAAGGACAATATCGTGTAATCAATGATGAGTGGATTTCTGTTGATAAATTAGATAAAGATGCATTACTTAAGCTTGCTTACTTAGCTCTTGAAGATGAGTTCGATATGGATGAATACTCAGAAGAAACAATAAAAAATCCTGCACATCAAATCATTTATAAAAATATCTATGATAAGTTATTACAGCTTTCTGAGAACAAAGATAGGTTCAAAGACGAAAGTAGTCAAAGATATAAGAAAGCATATGACAAGTATTCTCAAGAAGTAGATGAGTAAAGCAATGAAAAATTCGTACAAATTTTCATGGTTGTAAACGTCAAAACCATCTCATAACACAGCAATTCCCAAAATGCCCCTTTGGTAACAGAGGGGTATTTCTGTGCCATGTTTATGGTAGAATATAACATAAGAGTAAGAACGAGCACGGGGCACATCGGGAATTGTGGGAACGTTATGCGTAATGAAAATAAGGAGTGACTGGAATGGAATATTTTAAAAGTGATATTAATTTTGAAAATAAAGATTTGTTTTCAAGGAAGGATATTGCTGAAAACTTGATTAAAGTGTTTGATGAAACTAAAGTCCCAATGACAATCGCTATAGATTCCTATTGGGGATCAGGTAAATCAACATTTATAGAAATGTGGAGAAACCTACTATCAGAAAAGAAATTTGGAAGTATTTACTTGGATGCTTGGGAAAAT
Organism: uncultured Acidaminobacter sp.; assembly: GCA_963678925.1. Lineage (GTDB taxonomy): Bacteria > Bacillota > Clostridia > Peptostreptococcales > Acidaminobacteraceae. The sequence continues at coordinate 3,504,557 of OY787533.1, forward strand.
GATTATTATGTTGACCCGATTGTGCCAATAGTAGGTGTATTAGAAGAGTTTTTGGAAGTAAATAATGCGAATAGTGATGATTTAAAGAACGCTATGAAAATAATAGTTTATGAAATTATTAAATCTTTTTCAAAGGTTGTAGATTTAGAGAAAATTGAGGAATCCTTAAAATCAGAAATTAGAATGAACGCTGCTACTTATAATGATTTAAAAAATCAGAAGGAGAGTATTAAAAATGCTTTAGCAAAATTAAGTGAGGATAAAAAAGTGTACTTCTTTATAGATGAATTGGATAGATGTAAACCGAGTTTCTCAATAGCTTTGTTAGAAAGGTTGAAACATTATCTTGATGTACCTAATTTTGTTTTTGTGTTTGCTGTGGATTTGTCACAATTAGGTGCATCTGTGAAGACATTATATGGGCAAATTGATACTACAATGTACTTTCGAAAATTTTTTGATTTCACTTTCAACTTACCAGCACCAAGTAAGGAGAAGTATTTTGAGTACCTGTTTACTTCTAATGGAATAGATACTCCATTTAGAGAAAATTATATCTATTATACATGGAGAATTATTGAGCACCATCCTGAAGTTGGACTGAGAGAGTGTGAGAAAATATACAATATTATTCGTGTATGTAATTCATCAATAATAAAAATATCAGGAAATGAATACTTGTTTCCAATTTTAATAGTACTAAAAGTTATTGATCCTAAAAGCTATAAATTGCTTTTGAATAAAGAAAAGGACATTGACTCAGAGAATTTTGGAAAATGGAATTTAGATTCTGTTTATGATTCAAACTATGAACATGTAAAAAAAATGATTCGTGGTTATGGTCCGGTAAAAATTGAAGTTAGAAGACAAAACTTGCAGGAGGATTTCAATCAAAGCGGATACAATGCAGGAGCTGTAGGACTATTAAATTATGCCAATGAAGTATTGGAGTTTGAAAACTTATTTTAACTACGCATAACACAGCAATTCCCAAAATGCCCCTTTGGTAACAGAGGGGCTGATTTATATCTACAATATGGTAGAATATAACATAGAAGTAATAAAGAGTTGGGGGCACATCGGGAATTGTGGGAACGTTATAGGACATTCAATTTTAAGATTTGAGGAGGAGAATAAGTATGGAGAAACCATTAGATGAATTGATAGTTGAAAAATTTATTGAAAAATCATTAGATTCAATATTACCTCACTTCAAAAAAATTGGGGACGAAGTAAGACAAGTATTTAATAATCAAATATATACATATGTAGATAGACAATATAAAAAGAACACGAATGTAAAAACTTTACTACATCGTACTGAAGAGGTTAACCTGTTTGAGGTATACTATCCACTTAAAATTATTAAGTCGAGTGGTAGACGCAAGATTGCAGAATTAGAGTCAGTTTTCAACAAATCTAATTGTGTGACTATTATTGGAGATGCTGGTAGTGGTAAGAGCACATTGTTTAAATACTTATTTGCAAAAGCTGTACAGACGACAAATGATATCCCTATTTTTATAGAATTAAGAAAATTTAATTCGTTAGATAAAAGTTTAATAGGTTTAATTGAAGAAATAATATTTGGAAATTCAATTTGCACAAATATGAATATTCTAGAGAGAATGCTTAAAGAAGGAAAATTTATTTTCTTTTTAGATGGATTTGATGAATTAAACTCAGAAAAGAAAAGCAGAATAGTTAATGAAATAATGGACTTTACAACAATTCACAAAAGAAACAAATATATACTCTCTACAAGACCATTCTCAAATATTGAGATGCTTCCTATGTTTAGCAATTTTACAGTGGCTCCATTGGTAAAAGCAGATTACGAAGAGTTTATTAAACAACAAGCCCCTAGAGAATTAGCTGATAGCATTATTGAATCCATTAATGAAGCACAAAATCAGAATTTGACAAACTTCTTCAAGAATCCATTATTATTTACACTATATATTTTAACTTTTCAATCCTATCCCAAAATACCAAAAACAAAGAGTACATTCTATCAACGTGTTATAGATGTTTTAATAACAGAACATGATAGTCTTTCTAAACTTGGATATACGAGAGAATGGTGTACTGGACTTAATCATGATGAGTATATAACAACACTTAGAATATTTAGCTTTTTATCATATTTTGAGGGACAATATAATTTTTCAAAAGATTATATCTATGAGACTACAAGTAAATTAAGCAAGATGGATCTTATTCCAAAATTTAGTTCAAATGATTTTTTGTATGATATGTCTGTAAATCTAGCACTTTGGATTGAAGATGCTGGTTTTTACAGTTTTACTCATAGATCAATTCAAGAATATTTTGCTGCTTTATATGTTAAAAGCTTTTCTTCAGAAAAAAAGAGTGCAGTATATGGAAGAATTATTAAAGCTTTTGACACTACTCATTACAGAGAATCTAACAATTTCTTATCCATTTGTGAAGAAATCGACGAGATAGATTTTTACAAATATCTTGTAATGCCAATACTCCGAAATATAAGAGAACAGATATATGATTCAGATATTTTAGTGTATGGTACGAATGCGCTTGCATATTATTTTGGGAAATATCGATTTAGGCTAATAGATGGAGAAATTGATTTCAATTCATTAGCATCAAATATCAATAATCTTGAATCCTATATTACACGTAAATTCCAATCTAAGTTGATTAGCTGTTTCGAAGAAGTAATGGAATCAGTTGCATTTTCTGAAGCGGTTGTAGATGGGAAAATAGAAGTCGAAAAAGTTGAAAATGGATTGAATTCATATATATACGACTTAAATAAAAACTTAGAAAAAGATATTTCCAAACATTTATTAACAGACCAATTGCTTATAAAGATGCAAGCGGCGATCAATCACTTTGAACAACTAATGAAAAATACAGAACAAAAAATTCTTAGATATGATAGTCGAGCAGAAGATATTTTGGATATGATATAAAATTGAACGTCCTATAACACGACAATTCCCAAAACGCCCCTGTGGAGACATAGGGGTTGAATTATAACAATTTGTGGTAAAATATAACATAAGAGTATATAAAAAGTGGGGCGCATCGGGAATTGCGGGAACGTTATGTGTCATATTTCCGTAGAAAAATTGCAATAGAGACTCGAAAGTTGAAATATAGTATAATGGAGTAAAGAGAGGTGAACAGAATGAATACTGCAAAAGAGTATGTTCATAAACTAATAGATGAAATGTCTGAAATGGAATTGCCAGAAGTGATTGATTTTATCGAATATCTAAGGGCAAAAAAATCAAAAGAAGACTATACAGATTTACAAGAAGCAAGTCAATCAAGTATGTCATTCTGGGATAATGATATTGATGATGAGGTGTGGAATGGACTATAAACAAGGTGATATTTTATTAATTCCTGTCCCATTTTCAGATTTGACTTCAAAAAAGAAAAGACCAGTATTGGTTTTATCAAATAATGAATATAATAAACGAACGGAAGATTTAATTGTAGCAGCAGTAACATCGAATATAAGAGGTGTGAAAACGGAAGTTGTACTTGATAGTGAGAATATGACTGAAGGGAACTTGCCTAAGATATCATGTATAAGACCAGACAAAATTTATACTCTTTCAAAGGGGATTATTGTTAAGAAATACGGAACAGTAGATGCCACTAAGGTTATGGAAGTTAAAATAAGATTGATGGAACTTCTAAACAATTAAGCTGATATGATTAAAAAATCAGTTGCTTGAAAACGGAAAATACAACACATAACATAGCAGTTCCCAAAATGCCCCTTTGTTTATACGAAGTGGCATTTCTTATAGTGCGCCCGGCATGGGCGCACTCTAGTCGGTGAAAGTCCGATACGGGGGCTGGTAGTGCCAACCGTTAGCCAAGAGCAAGGGTGTCCAACGTGAGGTGGAATCTGAAGGAAGCTGGAGGCAAAGTGCCGAGCCGAGGCACACGAATCACATTTGAGGCTTAACCAAGTGGATGAGGTTGCTATACAAACCAAAGTCCGATAACTACCCGAAACTTGGAAAGTAGATGTGGCGGCTACATGGCATGAAAGAGTGCGTTCTTACCCGGGGAGGTCTCAAGGATAAGTCCTGAAAAAAAATGGATGGACAACCCATGCAATGATGTATGGCTGAACCTTGAGAAGTCAGCAGAGGTCATAGTAGTCAGAGGGTCATGAACCTTTGATGAAGGACTGAACATTAGACAGGTGATTATCAATGAAAGATTCAAATCGACAGCAAAGAAAGCAGAAAACTTCAGATGAAGGCTACTTGAGAGAGATAAGGTTGGAAACCGAAAGGGTATCAGGAGCGCCGAGCTGTGATATGGCATCTTCATGCGAGAAAGCCAGGCAGAAATCGAGTACGGAAAATCTGCTTGAGCGCATCGTTCATAAGGAAAACATGAATAGAGCGGTCAAGCGCGTTGTCAAGAACAAGGGAAGCCATGGGATAGATGGAATGCAGGTTGATGCACTTCGACCCTACCTGATAGACCACGGACGAGAAATTGTGGAGACAATCTTAGAGGGAAGGTATAAACCAAATCCAGTAAGGCGGGTAAACATCCCGAAACCAGATGGTGGCGAAAGAGCGCTGGGGATACCAACAGTGGTAGACCGAGTGATTCAACAAGCCATAAGCCAAGTGTTGTCCGAAATCTATGAGGAGAAATTCTCAACATACAGCTACGGATTTCGTCCTGGAAAAAGCGCGCATATGGCGCTGAAACAGGCAAAGCGTTACATCAATGAAGGCAATAGATATGTTTGTGACATAGACCTTGAGAAATTCTTTGACAGGGTTAATCATGACAAGCTGATGCACCTCATTTCTCTTGAGATAGCTGACAAGCGAGTGCTGAAACTGATAAGAGCATACCTAAATGCAGGTGTGATGGAAAATGGTATAAAAGTGCGAACAAGAGAAGGGGCTCCACAAGGCGGACCTCTTAGTCCGCTACTGTCAAATATCATGTTGAATGAGCTGGATAAAGAGTTAAATCGAAGAGGACATAAATTCTGCCGGTATGCTGATGACTGTAATATTTATGTCAAGAGCAGGCGAGCAGGACAAAGAGTTATGGCATCAATTAAGACATTTCTAGAATGCGAACTGCATTTGAAAGTGAATGAAAAGAAAAGTGCTGTAGCAAGTCCAACACGAAGAAAATTCCTTGGATACAGCTTCTACTATACTAAGAATGGCGTGGACTTTCGAGTATACTCCCGAAGTGTACAGAAGCTAAAAGCAAAGATTCGACAAATCACAAACCGCAACGTCAGCATGAACTTCGAACAGCGAACACATCGTCTGCTTGAAGTCGCGAGGGGATGGACAAACTACTTCAAGATGGCAAGGATGAAGAAGCTGTTAGTTGAAATGGATAGATGGATTCGAAGACGACTTAGGGCATGCATCTGGAAGACATGGAAGAAAATCCGAACACGTTATAGGAATCTGATAAAACTAGGAATCCCAAAGCAAAAAGCTTGGGAGTTTGCGAACACTAGAAAAGGCTACTGGAGAATTTCCAATAGCCCTATTTTGCAACGTTCCATTACTAACGAAAGACTTACTAAACGTGGATTTGTCAGTTTATCTTCGCTGTACAAGAAATATGCTGTCTAATGAACCGCCGTATACCGAACGGTACGTACGGTGGTGTGAGAGGTCGGTGGCTGAATTAATCGGTCACCTCCTACTCGATCTTGGTTTATGGTAAAATATAGTATATGAGTTATAGAAAGTGGGGCACATCGGGAACTGTGGGAACGTTAACTGAAACACTAGAAAGCTAAGAGTGTAGAAAAATTGAAAAGGTTTTGAATTCCCGAAGTATGTCGGGAATATCTAAGAGGAAACGAAACTTGGCTATAATTTTATATAAATTCATAGGGTATTATTACAGCACCTAAATGTATCTTGCACATAGATTGTCTAAATTGCATTAACCGAGGCTGTCAAATAATAAAGCAAATGTGTTCAACTACAGCATCGAAATGTAACTCGAGCAAAGATTGTCTGAATTACATTATCAGGAGCTATCTAATAAAAGCGAATGATTTCATCGCAGCATCGAAGTGTAACTTGAACATGGATTGTCTAAATTGCATAAACTGAGGATGTCGGATAAAAAGCAAATGGTTCAATTACAGTATCGAGATGTATTTCGAGCATGGATTGTCTCAATTACATTAGCTAGGGGCTATTTGAGGAAAAGCACTAAAAACCAGAGACAATTCAACAGTTTTGGCTACTGAAAAAGTATATGGTTTTTGTGCATCAGTTAACACAGCAACTCCCGACATGCCCCTAAAATCAAGTGTTTGGGTTTTACGAAATTATGTAGTTTGAAAAAGTGAGTGATTTTGCAATCTGAATTGGGCACGATCGGGAGTTGTGGGAACGTTATACGAAATCAATTTTTATCAATGGTATTAAATAATTTATGATATGGAGTAATTTATGATAACAATAGTAATATTTTTTATAATGCTAATTCTTCTGTATATAAATCGTGATAAAACTTATTCAAAAGGGATAACGTAAAATAAAGTGCGCAAAATAAAATAGAAAAAAGGAAAAGCCACCGGAAACTCCGAAAAGGTAATTGTCTAGAAAACCCAAATAGGAGATGATAAACCGATGGCTTACCAAAATTCTACCTTACCTTTTGAAAAAATGCTACTGAAGTTTGTAACGGAGGAAGATCCTATGCTTGAAATGCTCAAGTGGCTCTGTGAACAAATGATGGAAGCAGAGCTCACAACACAACTTGGAGCAGATAAATCAGAGCGATCTGGGTCACGCAGCGGATACCGATCAGGCTACCGCCCAAGACGTTTCGATACGCGCATGTGAACGATGTACCTGATGGTTCCAAAACCTCGAAAAGGCGGATATATCCCCTTCTTCGTAACGGAAAGAAAGCGTTCTGAAGCAGCTTTGATGAACGTCATTCAAGAAGCCTTTGTGAATGGCGTTTCAACAAGAAAGATTGAAAAACTGGCTAAAAGTTTAGGGATCGATTCGATTTCTAAAGGCCAAGTAAGCAACATCACGAAAGAAATGAATGAACAGGTTGAAGAATTTCGCAGCCGTGATCTCGATGTAGAGTATCCAGTCCTTTGGGTAGATGCACTGTATGAAAAAATCCGAGATAACGGTCATGTAAGAAACATGGCTGTACATGTCGTTTGTGGCGTTAAACTTGATGGAACAAGAGATATTTTAGCTGTCGAACCAATGTATGAAGAATCTGAAGCTAGCTATACAGTGCTCTTCGATAAGCTTAAAGCACGAGGTATAGAGCGTGTCTGGTTTGTTGTTTCAGATGCTCATAAAGGTCTTGTCAGTGCAGCACGAAAGTCCTTTCTCGGTTCGTCCTGGCAACGCTGCAAGGTGCATTTCATGAGAAATATTATGGCTCATGTTCCTGCGAATCAAAAGAAATCATTTGGTGCAAAGCTTAAGCAAATCTGGCTTCAGCCTGATTATGACAGCGCCAAGAGATATGCCTATACCTTTATGGATGACTACGAAAAGAAATATCCAGAAGCGATCAAAACACTTGAAGATGGTCTTGAAGATTCGCTACAGTTCTTCAATTTCGAGCAAATCGATTCTAGAAAAATCGCCTCTACCAACATGATCGAGCGTCTGAACCGCGAAATACGAAGACGAACCAATGTGGTTGGAATTTTTCCATCACTTGATTCATACATACGCTTAGTTACTTCCTATTTGATTGAGTACAGTGAAGACTGGTCAACGGGAAGATGCTATATAGACTCAAAGGTCATTAATCTGATCTACGAGGAAAAACTTAAAGCTGCATAAACCTTACGGAGTTCTGATGGTTTTTGCGCACTACATTTGACACTATCTCAAAAGGATCTAATTACTATGAACAAAGTAACAATAAATTTATAGAAGTTTTCAATAGTAAAGGTCTTACTGGTGAGTATATTGTTTTTAATAAACTAAATAAGCTCCCAGGTTATAAACGAATTATTGTAAATTCATACTTGCCTTGCGGGAACGGAAAATTCACTGAAGTAGATTTAATTTTAATTCATGAGACTGGTATCTATTGTATTGAATCGAAGAACTATGGTGGAACTATACAAGGTCATGAAAAATGGAATTATTGGAATCAAAGGTTTTTCAATGGAGATGAATTTCAATTTTATAATCCATTAATGCAGAATGAAGGGCATATTCGACATTTAAAGCCACTTATTTCAAAAAAATATGATGTAGAAATTCATTCAGTAATTGTTTTTTCGGATAGATCAAATATTTCAAATGTGAAATTAATATCAAACAAAGCTATTGTTACTAATCATAAGAATTTTATCTCACGTATAAGTGAATGTTTAGTCCATAAGATCAGTAAACTATCAACTGAAGATGTTGACAAAATATACAACGAATTAAGCAAGTATGCGAATGTCACAAAAGAAGAGAAACTAAGGCATATTAAAAACTGTTAACTATATAACTACTTTGTGATTAAAAATTGAAATCGTATAACACAGCAACTCCCGACATGCCCCTGAAAACAAGCGTTCGGGTGTTGCAAAGCTATTTGGTCTGAAAACCAAATGATTTTGCAGTAGTAAATGGGCACGATCGTGAGTTGTGGGAACGTTATGCAAAACTAAAAATTAGGAGTATGTATGGACGAAAACATGATGAAAATCTTAAAAGCTGGAGGTTTAGCGCTAGGAATAATTATAGGTAGCTATCTAGTTGGTGTAATAATATATTTTGGAAGTTTTAAGGTTATAAACACTGTAGATACAAGAGTATATGATAGATTCGCAACTAATAATTTATTTGATAACACATATTATATTTCTGAAGATGACACTGGATTTTCAATTACCGTTGAGATGTTAGAGACTGAATTAGGGATAGATACAAGTTTAGATTACGATAAAAGAGCTGTAATTGACATTATTTTTGAAAATCTTGAATGGTTTACTGACAAACTTTCATCAGATGACAATTATTTAGAAAACCTAGAGTCTCAAGGGTTATCATTATCCGATTTCCAAGAATATATAATACGTTATCACAATATTGATGAGTATGTTCTTAAAGGTTCATTTTATATAGCTATGTTTTTAGTAGTTTATCTCTTTTCTATAAACTTGAACAATAGAAAACTACTCATGTATGGATTAGCATTTGCATATATTGGATCGACTGCAAGTACGTTATCTGATGGATTATATGGAAATCTCATATATTATTCCATAGAGAAATATCTTGTTGCAGATGTTGATTATAATACATACTTAGATACGGCAAAATACTTTGTGCCAGCATTCAAAGAAGGAATGTTGACATATGTAATTTTCGATACTGTGTCCAATATTAGTAAAGAGAAGAAGTTAAGGAAAGAAGCAAAAATGTTGTTCACTTTGAAATCAATTGAAATTGTACTTAACCAACTTAATGTCATCCAAGATTACAATAGAATTGCAGGTATGGAATGTATAAGAGTGAGCAGCATCAATGTAGATTTTACATGGATTATTGATATTGTTAAGACACACAACATATATATGAAAAATGACAATGTAGTGAGTGTACTTGAAAAATATAAGAATGGGTATGATAGTCAGTTAGATAATACAAGCCTTAAATCTGATTTAGAAATTATGTACAGCGTTGTAGAGAAATTAGTTTCGAAGCAATACGATAATTTTTAGATTCGCATAACACAGCGGTGTCCCGCCATTCGCCTGTCGTAGACATAGTGTTGGGTGGTTACAAAGTTAATCACTTAAACTAAGTTGGAAGTGTTGCAATAGCTGGCGAACGGACGTGAACCGTGGGAACGTTATGAGAAACATTTAGCTTAGTATATGATTTGGACTTTAACATGAATGGAGATTGCTTATGAGTCTAGTAAGAGCATCAAAATCTGATTCTAGTTTAATAATTGTTAGTGATACAAAACTCACATATTGCACAGATAGTACGAATCAATTTAAAGAAAACCATCCGATAACGGGTGCAATAAAATCAATTATTATATCTCCGAAGTTGTGCATTTGTTTTGCTGGTGAAGTTTTATATGCAGAGAAGTTGCTTACTGAAACAAAAGAAATCGATTCAGTTGACAGTATAATCAATAAAGCTATAGATGTTCATAAACTTTCATATGATAATGGTTGCCAAACAGATTTTATTATAGCTCATTGCAATGAAACTATTGAGCTTGTTGAGATTAAGGACAGAAAGGCACAAAATGTAGAGACTTCTTGGATTGGCGATTATGATGCATTTAGGAAGTATCAAGAAGTATATCACTCAAACAATCAGGATATAATTGATCATCCAGGAGTAGGCCTATCTTTACGTAAGCTCCCAGACAACTATAATGAGCAACAACGTGAGGAGTACACTAAGATGTTTAATGCTATGAAAGCTGTTATTGATGATAATAGTGTTAATAGTGTTGGGGGCTTTGTTGTTCCCATTGTTTTTGAGGATAATAATTTTAAGTACAATTTGTACTACGACATTTACAGACGTGAGCTAGATAATTCAGAATTAGATGGTCCAATTTCATTTGGTTCAACAGAATTAGGGTCACATAGCGTTAATTTCTACTCGTCGAAGAAAAATGTTGTAGCAGTTCATTGGAAGTTTGGTAATCTTGGTATTGTATACTCTCCAAACGATAAAGGAATGTTACTGCCCGAATATTATAGTAGTACTGATGAAATTGATTTTGAGTACGTTATGGATAGTAAATATGGAATATCTCCAGGTGGAAGTATTGGATCAGACGAGTACTCATATTATAGGAAAGCTCATAACCTATACAATGTAGACTTTAATAAAAGCAATTGGTTACTTCATAAAGCCATAGAATCAATCGCTATTAAAGTTGGTAATAGATATAAAGTTGAAGTCCAGTCTCTAGCGCAGTTTATGGAGTTAAATCCAGCTGAACAGGAAATTGATTTCATGAAAGTATGTCAATATAACTATGGTGTGACATTCTATTATTTAGGTGATTTCGAAAGTGCAAGAAATTGTATGGAAAGAGCTTTATACATAGACTCTGATTACCAAGATGCCATAAGAACTTTATCAGTTATCAATATCGAAACTACTAAAAATAGAGAATGATAATAGTGGGGATGTTAATTCACAAATAAGTATTTGTAATCGCAAAATGCATCTCATAACACAGCGGTGTCCCGCCATTCGCCTTGTGGTGGCATACTTTATGATTTTACACGGTTATTGATTCTGAGAAAGTTGAAAGTGGTGCAATAGAAGGCGAACGAGCGTGAACCGTGGGAACGTTATATGAAAGAAAAGCTTTATTTTGACTAAGCACATACCTAATGTGATTCTCTGATGTGAAACTAAGTTTATATCGATTCCGTATTCATAAATATGTGTGATCGATTTCTAGTGAAGTAAGTTAGAATTGAGGGCTAAATGAAGGTTAAAAAATCCATTAAGTTAAGCAATTACAAGTTTGATGATTTCCATGATTTCACAAAGACGTATATTGAATTTGTCGAGCGTGTTTTAGGAGCAAATAATGAATCAAGAGTTTACATTGAGTTATTAGACAAGAGTTTAACTTACAATTTTGACTCTTTAGAAGAAGTAAAATCACACTTTGAAAACAGCTCAAAGTTTTTCTGGATAAAACTGAGAATAGAAGGTGACAAAGTTGACGTGAGCTTTGACGTATATACTTTTGAAAATATACGTATGAACAGTAAATTTGAACTAATATGTGAAAGTAGAGAGCTTCTTGAGTATGTAGAAGATGAATACCATAAGTGTTTTATGAGCAATAGGAGAACCACTTTGCGCACATACAGTAATTTAGTTTCAATACTTGTGGCGGGTATTGTTTTCATTATGTTGAGCTTTTACATGACAAATGGGCAGATATCGAAGTTACCTGAGGTGATTTATGATAGAGGTTCGTCAATAATGATATTTAACTACTTTATATCAATATTAGTTTTCTTCATCTCAAAACTAATTCTGCAAGTATATTTTCCAACATTCAATATCCCATTAAGCAAAAGTGTATTCAGTAGAGTTATCGAATATTACAGAAAGAATAGTACTGAACGAGGAATTAGCATAATGGAAGCGATAGTGATTGGAATTGTGTTTTTTGTGCTAGGTAAACATATCTAAAGTATTGTAATGGGAAAATGCATATTCACAGAAAAATACTTTCTGTAAAGTTACAAAATCTATGAAGTTATATCTATCAAACTAGTATTATAGCTTTAATAACTACTAAGAAAAACACGTTAAAGCATCATTTAATTAAGGGGAGAGAAATGTTAGAAGCTTTGTTTTCGGATCATATCATTGATTTAGCTAAAGGCATGAATAAGAAACCAAGAGAACGAAATATTACATTAATTGTGGCAGCAATAATTCTATTAATTAGTATTGGTGTTGTTTATTATACAAATGTCAACGAACAGTTCGAACCATCAGGTACTATTAAAAACATTGCACTAATTATTGGCGCAATATCAGCTCTAATTGCTTTTACGGCAATATTATCATATTTTGTGCAAGATAAAGTAACCTTTGTCGATGAGTTTAACAAGCTGAATGATGAGAATCAGAGATTATTTGAGAAGTTAGAAGAAGATAATAGTGTCATAGACATTATAAAATTGAACTTGAATCAGTTGAATGAGTATTATCAAATTAACAAATTGCAAGCTAAAAGAAGCTATGGATTTAGTGTTTTCTCAATCACCACCGGATTATTGCTACTTGTTTCTGGAGTATTATATGGTGTTATATGGAAGCAAAATGTTAGTGCAGCGACTATAGCTTCAATTGGAGGAATTATATCTGAGTTTATTGGAATGTCAACATTATACTTATATAAGGAAAGCTCAAAGCAACTAGAAATGTTTTTCAAGAAATTAAGTCGCTTGCAAAACGTGATGCTTGCGATTGACTTAGCTAATAACCAACCAACAGATGAACGAGTAAAACAGATCAATAAAATTATTAACTCCTTAATCTTAAGTACAGATGAGTAATCATTAGTTAATGAAATGAACCGCTTTTCAATCATATAACACAGCGACTCCCAACATGCCCCTTTGCAATGATCGCTTATGAGGTGTTCCGCGGCGCGTTGTTTATGCGATGTTAGTGTTTTGAACAAGTTGGGGCACGTCGGGAGTCGTGGGAACGTTATTAGAAATTCCATACAGAGCCTGTGCTGAGATGAGTCAAGAAAAGAAAAGTTGGGCATGTTTACGACATATGTCGTAAACATTCAGGCGAAGATTAATACGCGACTATAAAATATTCCGAAGACTAAGTTCTCAAAATCTAAGTGCGAGAAAACCCAAACCCAATGGGGCAATGACACGAGCAAAGATAATTTGTGTGAATTGAGGTCGAAACGCCTTGAACCGAAGGTAGTAGTTTGGAAAAAAGCGAAAAAAACCCAATAAAACCATAGAAAAACCAGTAAAGCAAATGCTTGAAATATGGTAAGAAAAGTACATGTAAGAACTTCTAATAACACATCAACTCCCGACATGCCCCGTAGAGACTAACAATCAAGGTGTTGTGCGGGTTGTTGTCTGAAGAAGCGAGTGCACTAGCTGAGAAAATGGGCACGATCGTGAGTTGTGGGAACGTTAGGCAACATAAAGCTAAAGTTACAACTGTAATATAATAACGTATTTCATATGTTATAATTAAGTAAGGAAATATAAGGACGTATCCATATGAAAAAAACTCAGATTGTAATTCCAGTAACTCTAAAAAACAATTTAGAAACTTATGAATTTTTAGGAATGTTAAATGAAAAACTTTCTAGATATCAGAACACAAATATCGCACTTGATTTTTCTGGAACCAATTGGATTGACGCCAATATTTGTTCACCATTAGGAGGAATTCTGGAATCTGCGAAAAATAGTGGAAATAGTATTTTTATCCGTAGTGCTCATGGTTCAGTTAAGAAATTCTTCATTAATAATTCATTTGTTAAGCTATATCAAAAAAATAATAGTAACTATATTAATTCAAATATCAAGTATAAAGGGATAAAAGCAACCGATGATAAAGCATATGAAAAATATTTAAAATCTGAAGTTAATGGAGTTATGATTTCAAATGGTATGGAAAATAGTGTTGCTTCATTAAATAAAGCTATAACTGAAGTTTTCATCAATGTTAATATGCACACTGATTCAACTCATGCATACTTTGCAGGTACATACTATAATAAAACAAAAGTATTTGTTATTTCAATATCAAATATAGGGTTGACAATTCATGAAACTTTGATAAAAAATGGTATACATTTTGAAAATGATTGTGATGCAATTTTGTGGACTACAAAAAAGAATACATCAACCTCAACAGAGGTAAGAACAAAAGGGTTAGGACTATATGAATTAACTGAATTTGCAAAAGGTGTGGGTGGAATCATTCATATTATTTCAGGATATGGGATGGTTACAATAGGTTCTCGTGGTATATTGAGAAAACGAGTTTTGGAAACAAAATTTCCTGGAACAACCTTCTTTGTGAAATGTGATACTAAGAAAATTCCTAAAGAAGAGAGCATAAAGGATAATTCGATATTAACATTACAAGACATTTTAAACTGGGAGTAACCTATGTGCCTTAAAAGATTTTTATCAGATAACACTCAACAAAAATATCGACGAATTGCTCAGATTCAAAGCGTTAAGCATGAAGATGCAATTATTAGATATAAGAATATATTTTTAAAAGAGTTGTCAAGATTAGAAAATTACAAATGTGAAAATTGCACAGGAATCTGCATTGATAATCCAAATGAGGATTGTATTCATCAGAGTCTAATTGAGCTATTCTCATACAAAGACGAATTGAATGAAATATTTGATACAATTCATGATATATACATTAAATGGATTAACTCCTTAAACGGAGAAGCTTCTGAAAAATTTGATGAACTATTAACAAAATTTGATTGTTAGGTACTGAAACAAATTTAGTGTAAAAACAAGAAATCTTCCACGAAAGTAGTTAGTGTTATAAACTAGACTACAGAGTGGAGGATTTTTTTATGAGTCGAAAGAAGAAAAACAACAAGATATCAGAACTGACAGAAGCCCTTATGCAGGACAAGGATATCACCGATGTGACAGACTGTTTCTGCCCACCAAATTTGACCCTGCCCAGCTCACTGATCTTGACCATGCCATGTGAAAGTTGCTCCCTTGTGATGCCGCAGGCATATAATATACACTGTCAGTATCCTATAGGTACTGAGGTGAAATGAAAAAGCACCGCTAAACGATGTCTCTCCGGCAAGATTGATTATCGTAAAGCAGTGCCCCAAAATGTATGGTTATCATAGCACAGTACGAAATCAATGACAAGAACGATATTTTTCATAGAGAGTAAAGAATCGCATGTGTGCCCGGTGTGTGGCGGCCAACTTTCTGGATATGACAGACGTATCCGGTACGGCAAGCAGTCTGATGGTTCGAGGAAAAGCTACAAGGTACGGAGACTCAAGTGCTGTAGCTGTGCGAGTCTGCATACCGAACTGCCAGATATCCTTTTGCCATGCAAACACTATATCGCCGAAGTGATTGAATCTCAAATAGATGGAACTCGTGATGACTGCCCAGCGGATAACAGCACCCTTCACAGGTGGCTGAAACAGTTCCGAGAGTCAAAGTGTCAAATCGAAGCCATGCTGCGCAGTATGTGGTCGCGAAAGCACAAACAACACTTTCCAATCACAGCTTCCGGTTCTTTACTCGAAAATCACAGAAGACGCGGCATCAGTTGGCTGACACTTGTCAGTCAAATACTTGTTAACGCTGGCTTATGGCAACCCACCCGGTTTGCCTGTTGTCCGTAAAACGTTCATGATACCCTTTCTGCAAACAACAAGGAAGGAGCATTAGCATGAACAAACAGCAAACGCCAGACGATGTGGCAGCCGCGAGACTTAAGATGATTACACCGCTTATGGATGAAAGTCTTGACGCTAGCCAGATCATTGAACTGAAAAAGAAAATCAGTGAAGAGAACAACATTTCCTACAGGAGTATCTCCAGATATTTGGGGGCCTATCAGCAGGAGGGATTTGCCGGACTGAAACCAAAAACGGGTTACAAGCGAAATCAGAGTACCCTGCCGGACAACTTTCCGAACGTGGTGGAACATGCCATTATTCTAAGGCGTGAATGCCCGACGAGAAGTGTGACGGATATCATCCGTATCCTGGAGCTTGAAGAAATCATAAAGCCTGGAACTGTACACCGTAGCACCTTGCAGCGGCATTTGCAGGCTAAAGGGTTCGGTGCTTCTCAAGTGAAGCTGTATTCAAAGAAAGGTGCTGCCTCAAGACGTTTTGCAAAGTCACACCGGTGCATGCTCTTCCAAGGGGACATTAAATATGGACCCTACCTGCCCATTGGCAAGGATGGCGCCATGAAACAAGTTTACCTGTCCGTCTTTATCGATGATGCGACCAGGTACATCATGGCGGCGAAATTTTATGACAACCAGAAGGTTGAAATCATTGAAGACAGCCTGCGGGCGGCGATCATGCACTTTGGAAAGCCTGACAAAATCTTTGTCGATAACGGCAAACAGTACCGCAGTGAATGGCTGAAAAAGGCTTGTGACCGCCTAGGCATACGCCTTCTCTTCTCGAAACCGTATCATCCGGAAGGAAAAGGCAAAATCGAGGCCTTTAACCGCAGAGTGGACGCCTTCCTTTCAGAAGTCGCTCTAAACAAGCCAAAGACGCTGGAAGAGCTCAACGATGCCCTTGATGTGTGGATTTCGCAGTATTACCACAAAAACGTGCATACCTCCCTCGACGGCTTAACGCCAGAGGTTGCCTTTGGAAGCGACAAGCGTGCACTACGGTTTGTAGATGCAAACGAACTTGCCGAAGCCTTTCTCCATACGGAAACTCGGCAAGTCGATAAGACCGGCTGCATCAGCTTCAAGGGAAATATGTACGATGTCGGTACAAAACTGATCGGACGTCAGGTTGAAGTCCGATATGACCCGACTTGGAAGGAAGAAATCGAAATCCACCACAAGGATTTCGAACCCTTCAAGGCAGGTATCCAGCAGATTGGTGAAAACTGCGGCATAAGAGCAGAACTTCCAGAAGGACTGTCACCCCTTGAAGCGAATACTTCCAGACTGCTTGATGGACTGAACAAAGCGAATACTACGGGTCGAACCCGCAGTAAAAGGGCTGTCAGCTACAGCGACATAGGAGGGTCTTCCGATGTATGAAAACTTCTTTGAAATGACCCACACGCCGTTTAGAAACGACATTGAAGCAGGTGCGCTGTACGTCTCAAATGATCTAGGTGAGATACTATCACGCCTTGAGTATGCGGCCACCAGGCAGCTGTTCGCCGTTGTCACCGCAGATGTTGGATGCGGCAAATCGACCGCCATCCGCAGATTCACAAGCGCGCTGCCGAGGGAAAACTACGAAATACTCTACCTGTCGGACTCAAAGTTGACGCCTAGATGGTTTTACAAAGGCCTGCTCGAACAGCTTGGCATCGAATCCAAGTTTTACAGGGGTGATGCAAGACGTCAGCTCCATCAGCAGCTTGAAGTCATCCGGGGTGTTTACAAGAAACACGTGGTTACCATTGTAGATGAAGCACATCTTCTCGCAAAAGAAACACTGGAAGAAATCCGTTTTCTTCTGAACACCAAGATGGACTCACATCAGCCCATGTCCCTGATTCTAGTCGGACAAAACGAACTGTGGGACAAGCTGAAACTGCAACATTATACGGCCATTCGGCAAAGGATAGACCTCAAATGTGAAATCCCTCAGTACGACCGGGCACAGACTCAAGAATATGTCGAGGCTCATTTAGCTTATGCCGATGGCGCGAAAGACATTTTTACAGACAAGGCCATCGATGAAATCTATCGGTATTCAGCCGGCTCCGCAAGAGCAATCAACAAACTTTGCACTCATGCGCTGATTTACGCGGCGCAAAGTGCTAAGAAACTGATTGATGACCACATGATTCGAACGGTCATCGCAGGAGAGCTTCCGTAATGTTTAGGCTGCAGCATCTGCTGCGGCTTATAGACAGGCGTAAATCGGCAGAATAAGCGAGCTACTGACGGCAGGTGTTGTGAGCACGGCATGGTCAGATGGAGAGAGCAGGAACAACAGACCTACAGAGCGTGCTGAAGGAAATGCTTAAGACTGGCGTTGAGAAACTACTAGAAGCAGAACTGGATGAAGAGCTTGGTTATGAGCCATACGATCGCCAAGTTGAGAAAACGAACTACAGAAACGGGAAATCAACAAAGCGTGTAAAGACTGATCTTGGCGAAGTTGAACTAGAGATTCCAAGAGATCGTAACGGTGAGTTTGATCCACAAATTGTACCAAAACACTCCAGTGATATTTCAGCGATTGAAGACAAAGTGATCTCTATGTATGGCAAAGGAATGTCTCAAAGAGATATCTCAGAACATATAGAAGACCTCTACGGGATGCCACTCTCAGCACAGTCAATCTCACGTATGACTGATAAAATCATCCCTCACATCGAAGAGTGGCAACACAGACCACTTGAAACAGAGTATCCGTTTGTTTTCATGGATGCTATTCATTACAAAGTAAAACAGAATAACCGCATTGTATCTAAAGCTGCATACGTTGTTGTTGGCATAAATACAGATGGTATGAAGGATGTCTTAGGTATCTGGATAGGCGAAAATGAGACGAGTAAATTCTGGCTAAAGGTTCTGACAGACTTAAAGAATCGTGGTGTTCAGAGAGTTACAATCTTCAGTGTTGATGGACTTTCAGGCTTTGAGCAAGCAATCAAAGCGACATATCCAGAGTCTATTGTACAGCGCTGCATCATTCATCAAATTCGCTCATCTACGCGATATGTCAGCTACAAACATATCAAAGAACTGATGAAAGATCTTAAGTCTGTTTATCAAGCTCCAAATGAGGAATCAGGTTATCAGATGCTTCTTGAGTTTGAAGAAAAGTGGGGTTCGCATTATCCGCGCTGCATAAAATCCTGGAAAGATAACTGGGGTGTTATATCTCCGTTTTTTGCATACTCAGCGAACATCAGAAAGATCATGTATACGACCAATATCATTGAAAATCTGAACAGACAATACCGCAAAGTAACTAAGGGAAAACCAGTCTATCCAACAGACATGTCACTGATGAAGTCCCTTTACTTAGCAACTGAAAATGCAACAAAGAAATGGTCCCAGCGTCAACGAAACTGGGATCAGATAATAAACGAACTCTCGATTATCCATTCGTAATCGAGAGTTCCTAAAAAGTTCATATTCGCTGCTTTCGTGGCAGATTATTTACACAAAATTTGGGACAGTCTCTTCAACTACTTATGGGGTAGAATGGTGGAATCTAATGGAACTAGCTAATCTGATCAATGTATTTCAATTAATTCTGATAATAGGAACAATACTGATGATTGTTTATAAGGATAATGATGACCTAATTTCGGAATATTTTGTATTCGATATGAGGCCGAAGTATAGCAAATCTATGCTTTTTGTGTATTTAGTCAACTATTTTGCAACATTATTTTTAGCCTTTGTACTATTAATAAGAGAGGAAAATATAGTAACTAGTCTATTCAAAAATCAAGTGAAGATAAAACAAGTTGATTTTTATGAATTTGGGTTATTACTATTATTGCTCATTATCTATTGCATTATTGGAGCGAAAATTCTCAAATTTGAAAAAAACAATCGGAAGAAAGGATACTTATATCATCCAGCTCAGTTTATAATGACTGCATTTTCCCTAATTATAGGTTTTCTAACTGGAACTTGTTTGACCATTTTGCTAAAAAAATCGCAGAATATTATGGCAATATTTATTTTTATTGCTTTTACAATACTCTATGTAATGGCTTTGGGTGCATTATCAATGAAACATAAATATGAGCACTATAAAAATGTGAATGTTTACATGTATAATGGACGCGCAAGGATCAAAGGAAGAATTTTATTGGATTCTGGCGATTTGTTTCTTATTGAGCAAAATGATAAGAGAATATACTTAAAAAAGGAACATGTTTATTTTATTGAGTTGAGTAATGCAAATAATTAAAAACGTCATATAACACAGCAGTTCCCAAAATGCCCCTTTGCTTATACGAAGTGGCACTTCTCACACTCAGTTTATGGTGAAAAATAGTATATGAATTGTAGAAAGTGGGGCACTTCGGGAACTGTGGGAACGTTATAGGAAATGCGGTTGGCAGTAAAAGAAATGAAAAAGCATATAATGATGTACAAAGTTACGTACAAAATATAGATAGAAATCAAAATGTGGGGTATAATACTAATAGAGAATCAGTTTCTTATATTGGGGAGGTATCTCATGGGAAAATTAGATAGCCATAAAGCAATGGTTGATATGATTAGAAATATTCTATCGGTAAGTAGTTTGCGAGAAAATCTAAGTAAAGTGTTGAAAGCAATAGAAATAGACCATTTGCCACGAGCGATAACAAAGAACAATGAAGTAAGTGCATACATGATTGACAAAGACTCATATGAAGAACTAGTAGAGAAATCTTCAAAATTTGATGAGTTAATTGATCGTATTGAAAATGCACGACTTTTGAAAATTGCAGAAGAACGACTAGCTAATAGCAATCCCGAAGAATATGTATCATTCGAGGAAGTTGTAGAAGAGTCAGGTTATACAATGGAAGAGTTATTAGCAGCAGTAGATGATGTGGAGATAGAATATGAAGATTAATGGTCATTTATTCTGGGACATATCATTTCTTCCAGAAGCGTATAGAGAGTTCCTAAGCTTAAAGAAGAACAAGGGACTACAAAAGCAAGTATTAACTGCACTTTTGAAAGTTGCACAGAATCCAAAATCAAGGTTTGATGAAAAAGACCCTGGATATGGGAATCCACTAAAAGGTCCATTGAAAGGCATGTTTAAGATTAAGTATAAAAACATTACACTTCGATTAGTGTATTCGTTAGCAATTGAAGAAGAAGTAATGAATGTTGTTGTTATTTCGGAACGGGATAAATCAAAAGTCTACGATTTAGCAGAACACAGAAAAGAAAAATATGAAGATGATTTATACAAAGACGTTTTTGAACGTATAGAGTTACCAAACTGGTTCACAGATCCGTTTTCAGAAAAGAATTAATGTGGTGAAAGCCAACCGAAAATCCTATAACACAGCAGTTCCCAAAATGCCCCTTTGTTTATACGAAGTGGCATTTCTTACACTCGGTTTATGGTGAAATATAGTATATTAATGATAAAAAGTGGGGGCACTTCGGGAACTGTGGGAACGTTATATGAAAATGCGCCCTTAGTTAAAGAATTGAGGTTAAGAATAATGATTGAAATTGTACATATATCGGAAGTGAAATCACATGTTGAGGTTGTGTCCAAATGGATGCAAAGTGAATGGGGAAATGAGAAGAATTTTGAATTCTTCTATAGCATAGTCAGCCATAGCATGGATAAAACAAATCTTCCACAAACTTTTGTAGCACTTGAAAATGGTAAGCCGATCGGAACAATTGGTTTATGGCGCTGCGACATGGTAAGTAGACAAGATTTGTATCCTTGGTTATCAGCATTATATGTATTGCCTGAGTTTAGAAACAAAAGTGTAGGTAAGCAGCTTCAAGATCATATATTGAACTACGCTCTTAAGTTAGGATATGAAAAATTATACTTATATACTGACATTGAAAATTATTATGAAAAAAATGGTTGGGAATTAATTGATAAAGGCATTACATACTCGGGAGAATATGACCAAATATATGTTAAGTATTTAGGATTATAATTTTGAGAACGGTTGCATCATCATATAACACAACGGTATCCCGCCATTCGCCATGTTCAGACCCAGTTGATTTAACTCACATAGTAAAAGTGTGCTAGTGGCTATAAGCGTTGAAATGACTGGGCGAACGAGCGTGAACCGTGGGAACGTTATATGAAAGTGCGACCAGCGCCTGAAATAAAGGCATAAGCTATATCTTGGGCTGTCTAAGTCGAAAGACTTTCGGACTGCTCTATCCATTTGGAGTAACCCTACTTGTTGGTGCGCTACAGGTAACTGTTAGGTACTAAGCTGCAAGAACAACGTATGAAATCTGTGAGCCTAAAACGGATGGAGTGCTAGGGTAAATACATCACTATGATTAAACTAAATGAATCACTGTAAGCTTCGTTAAACGTGAGCAGGGAAATAAGGCTGAAACCCTGTAACCAAAAGGTGTGAGCTGTGGATGTGTGACTTTTTGTATCACATGTCAAGTGGACTAAGGCTTCGGAGTAAAGGTGGAATCTAAGGTGGTGTGAACTGGCTAAGGTGTAGAACTGGGTAAGACCGTCAGCTCCTGAAAAAGGTAGGTTTCTCGTAAGAGGAGTACAATGCTAGCGGTTAGAGGAAAGCTGGAAAAAGCGAATGCTGGTTTGTAATGAATCAGATAGGGGTTCAAGATTTGCCCTAATACGAAAGTGTGCAGACTTCCAGTGGGTCATTTGAAGCGTGAATGGAATGAAACTTTATGAATACTGGAGAGCCAATGAGCATAAAAAAGCAGGCGTCAGTTAACTACGCTTTGAGGTGGGATTCGGTGGAATGGACCCGCGTCGAGGATAATGTGAATAGACTTCAAGCCAGAATCGCTAAAGCAACTCTAAGAGGCAAAAAGTATCTGGTGAAGAAATTACAGTATCTGTTAAGAAAATCATACTACGGAAGACTACTCGCTGTAAAGAAGGTAATAAGCAATAAGGGTAAGAAAACAGCAGGCGTTGATGGCAAGACATGGTCAACATCATCAAGTCGATATAAAGCTGTCCTGATGTTGGGCAATAACCGGTATAAGAGCCAGCCATTAAAACGCGTCTATATCAAGAAGAAAAACGGTAAAGACCGAGCCCTGGGAATCCCAACAATGTATGATAGAGCCATGCAAGCACTACACATGCTTTGTTTAGATCCTGTTGGTGAAGTATTGCTTGATAGAACAAGCTTTGGATTTAGAAAGCATAGAGGCACAAAAGATGCCTGTGAGTACTTATTCAAATGCCTATCGAAGAAAGACTCTGCAAAGTGGGTACTTGAAGGGGATATCAAAGGTTGCTTTGACAATATCAGACACGACTGGATGCTTGAAAATACCCTGATATGTAAACGCACTCTAAAGCAGTTTCTAAAAAGCGGTTATATTGAGGACAGACGTCTTTATATGACAAACTCAGGAACACCACAAGGTGGAATTATCTCACCAACCTTAGCAAACTTAACGCTAAATGGTTTAGGTAGTCACCTGAAAAACAAATATTGGCGTGGTCATACGGGTCGAGTACACATGAAGTTCAATAAGCACAGACTTAACATAACTGTGTACGCTGATGATTTCGTAGTAACAGCAAACAATAAAACAGTACTGGAAGATGTAAAGACCATGATTTCAGAGTTTCTAAAAGAGCGTGGTCTAGAATTATCACAAGAGAAAACAGTCATCACACACATAGACCGAGGGTTCGATTTTCTAGGTTGGAACTTTAGAAAGTTCAGTAATAAGCTGATTGTAAAACCAGCCGAAGGAAGCGTCAAAAGTATTAAGTCAAAGATTCGCGAAGTGGTTAAATCAAGTATGGGGATGAGGCAAGAAGACCTAATCGGTCGACTGAATCCAGTGATTAGAGGATGGTGCAACTATCACAATCACATCTGCTCGAAAGAAACCTTTCAAAAGTTGGATTGCTACATATTCTATGAGATATGGAGATGGGCACTTCGAAGACACAGCAATAAGTCTAAGAATTGGGTCAAAGAAAAGTACTTTGGATGTGAAGAATCGAGAGAATGGATATTCAGAACGGATAGAATAAAACTATATGTGGCATGTTCAACAAGAATCATTCGCCACAAACTAATTAAGTTAGCTGCTAATCCGTATCTATATGAATATGATGACTATTATGCGAATAGAGTAACTTGCAGGTCTTGTAGTTAGACCTGTTACAGATGGCTTGAGCCGTATGAGGTGAAAGTCTCACGTACGGTTCTTAGGGGAGAAAGGGAGAGTAATCTCCCTGACTTACCCGACTGATTTTCTGAAACGTAATTTAATGGAGTTATATGGTTATTTTTATTATAAACCTAAAAATTTATTGCTAATATGATAAGATTATTGGATAACGTAAAATAAAGTGCGCAAAATAAAATAGAAAAAAGGAAAAGCCACCGGAAACTCCGAAAAGGTAATTGTCTAGAAAACCCAAATAGGAGATGATAAACCGATGGCTTACCAAAATTCTACCTTACCTTTTGAAAAAATGCTACTGAAGTTTGTAACGGAGGAAGATCCTATGCTTGAAATGCTCAAGTGGCTCTGTGAACAAATGATGGAAGCAGAGCTCACAACACAACTTGGAGCAGATAAATCAGAGCGATCTGGGTCACGCAGCGGATACCGATCAGGCTACCGCCCAAGACGTTTCGATACGCGCATGGGAACGATGTACCTGATGGTTCCAAAACCTCGAAAAGGCGGATATATCCCCTTCTTCGTAACGGAAAGAAAGCGTTCTGAAGCAGCTTTGATGAACGTCATTCAAGAAGCCTTTGTGAATGGCGTTTCAACAAGAAAGATTGAAAAACTGGCTAAAAGTTTAGGGATCGATTCGATTTCTAAAGGCCAAGTAAGCAACATCACGAAAGAAATGAATGAACAGGTTGAAGAATTTCGCAGCCGTGATCTCGATGTAGAGTATCCAGTCCTTTGGGTAGATGCACTGTATGAAAAAATCCGAGATAACGGTCATGTAAGAAACATGGCTGTACATGTCGTTTGTGGCGTTAAACTTGATGGAACAAGAGATATTTTAGCTGTCGAACCAATGTATGAAGAATCTGAAGCTAGCTATACAGTGCTCTTCGATAAGCTTAAAGCACGAGGTATAGAGCGTGTCTGGTTTGTTGTTTCAGATGCTCATAAAGGTCTTGTCAGTGCAGCACGAAAGTCCTTTCTCGGTTCGTCCTGGCAACGCTGCAAGGTGCATTTCATGAGAAATATTATGGCTCATGTTCCTGCGAATCAAAAGAAATCATTTGGTGCAAAGCTTAAGCAAATCTGGCTTCAGCCTGATTATGACAGCGCCAAGAGATATGCCTATACCTTTATGGATGACTACGAAAAGAAATATCCAGAAGCGATCAAAACACTTGAAGATGGTCTTGAAGATTCGCTACAGTTCTTCAATTTCGAGCAAATCGATTCTAGAAAAATCGCCTCTACCAACATGATCGAGCGTCTGAACCGCGAAATACGAAGACGAACCAATGTGGTTGGAATTTTTCCATCACTTGATTCATACATACGCTTAGTTACTTCCTATTTGATTGAGTACAGTGAAGACTGGTCAACGGGAAGATGCTATATAGACTCAAAGGTCATTAATCTGATCTACGAGGAAAAACTTAAAGCTGCATAAACCTTACGGAGTTCTGATGGTTTTTGCGCACTACATTTGACACTATCGATTATTGAGACTGTAAAATACTACGATTATAGAGAAATATTAAATTAAGGGGTATCTTATGAAAAAAATATGTGTTGGAATTCTGAGCTTGGCTCTTTTGGCAACATCTGCTACTTATGCAAGTGACGGCTCTCTAGGAAATAAGTTAACTCCAGAGCAGGTAGAAGAAGTCAACTCAGTATTAACAATGACAAAGGGTCAAGTTCTACAAGAGGTTGGGTTAATTCGTGGTGACAGCAATGGTAATTTGCATTCACAAGAACCTATTACAAGAGAAGAGTTAATTGTTATTCTTGTAAAACTAGCAACAGATGGTTCTGAAAGTTTTACACCAACAGGACAAGCAACGTTTACAGATGTTCCAAAAACACACTGGGCTTATAAATATGTTGAACAAGCTTATTCTTTAGGAATAACCACCGGAATGGGCGATGGTACATTTGGTGTGGGTCAGTATGTGAACTATAAACAAGCGGTTACTTTTATGATGAATGTCATCCAAGAGCCAGTGAGCTGGGAGACAGCTGAAAAAGATGCAGACGCAAAATATATGTTTTCAGATAATGGAAAACTGCATCCAGATCAGGTTTTGAGAGATGATATCTTTGAACTTTCACTTCGAGCATTGACGTATATGGGTATTGGTGAGTCTAAAAGACCTATCTATCTCAACAGTCGTTACACAGATATGGATGTCTTTAAATTGGCAACTTATGTTGGGGATAAAGATTATTGGGCTGTAAGACCAGTCAATATTGATGGTTTAAACGACAACACAAGTTGGTTATATGAAGTAACTGAGGATTCTAGTCAGTCTTTGGTTGAGTATTTAAAGCCCATTCAATCAAATGATTTAAACTATCCACCAAAGAGTTTAAACCAACGTGATTTTTATAATCTCGAAATGAAGGTATATGACATTGATACATCAGAATCAAAGAACGAAATTAACCTGAGTTATACAGCTAATATTGCAGTAAGTGTTGATGAGGTCTATCAAGAAACACACAATATGAAAATTAAACAGGGATATATAAGAGATGTCGTTGAGTGCAATGGCGAGCATTGGGAGTATAAGTATACTCAGTTCTATAATAATCGAATTTTTCCAATTGCCAGCAACGATGAGACCTATGTATTTTGGAGAGCCAATAAAAAAGAGCCCATTGTTGCTGCCCCTGATTGGTATCCCTATAGACGAACTGAGTTTAACATTAGATTTGAAATGTCAGAGGATGGCAGTCAACTAAACCAAGCAACCATAGCATTGCCAAATCCTGATCATATTTGGCAAGTATATGAACTAGAGGTAGTAGAGTAGCTAAGTTTATGATTTAAATGGGTTGCATACGAAAATCACATCCCATAACACAGCAGTTCCCAAAATGCCCCTTTGTTTATACGAAGTGGCATTTCTTGTACTCGGTTTATGGTAAAATATAGTATATGAATTGTAAAAAGTGGGGGCATATCGGGAACTGTGGGAACGTTAGTAGACATTTTACTAAGCATCCTTAATGGCAATTATGAGTGTAGTCAATACCTATATTCTGAGTATGTGTGTAATAAATAGCTTAAAATACCCATATGCTGTTGACTTGGGTAATTATTACCCATATACTAATGATGTGAGTAAATAATTTATAATTTTACTCGTATTTAGGAGGCTGAAATGGAATTTAAGCTTGAATTATTGCCACCCAAAAGTGAAAGTGGCTTAATAGAATTAGAAACAGTTAAAATAATGCGAGCCTTATCAAAGGCACATCGTAGTTTAGCAGAGTTAAAAGGATACTCTGAAATTGTCCCGAATAAGAATATTCTAATTAACGCAATTACACTTAATGAGGCTAAAGATAGCTCAGAGATTGAAAATATAATTACAACTCACGATGAATTGTTTGAAGCATTATCGGATGAAAAGTATTTAAAAGGTGCTCCCAAAGAAGTTCTAAAGTATAAAGAAGCATTATGGCATGGTGTTGACTTAATAGAAAACAGAGGGATTCTTACAACCAATATGATCGTTGAAGTTCAAGCGATTATTGAAGGAAATAATGCTGGCATCAGAAAGCAGTCGGGAACAGTTTTAATGAATGAAAAGACAGGTGAAGTTGTTTATCGACCACCTGAGACTGAAGAAGAAATCCGAAATCTATTGAGTAATTTAGAGAACTACATCAATAATGAGGATGAAATTGATGACCTAATCAAATTGGCAGTTGTGCATTATCAATTTGAAAGTATCCATCCATTTTACGATGGAAATGGGAGAACGGGTAGGATTGTAAACATATTGTACTTGGTTCTAAAGGATTTATTAGACTCACCAATTTTGTACTTAAGTAAGTATATTATGGAAAATAAGCAAGAGTATTATGAATTACTCCAAGGTGTCCAAAGTAACAAGGACTGGGAATCATGGATTATCTATATTTTAAATGGTATAACAAATATGGCTGCAGAGTCATTAACCATTCTGAAGAAGATAAACAGTCTTATTGATGAAACTAGTGCAGTTATAAAGACGCAAAATCCAAAACTATATTCTAGAGAATTGGTTGAAGTTTTATTTAAAGAGTTTTATACACGCATTTCGAACGTTGAAGAAGGTCTTGACGTAACTAGGAAAACAGCTTCAAATTATTTAAATGAACTTGTTGAAATGGGTGTACTCGAATTAGAGGTTCGTGGAAGAGACAAGTTATTTATAAATAAAAAACTACTGGATATTGTTAAGCGTTAATTTAAGGTGAACCGTAAAACGAACACGACAATTGCCAACATACCCCTTTGAGAAATCAGAGGGGTTGTTTTATAGAGTTATATGGTAAAATATAACTAATGAGTAATGAAAAGAAGGGGCACATCGGCAATTGCGGGAACGTTAAGTGAAATTCATTTTGTGGAAAGTTTTCTATCAGAAGGGTTGAGTATTAATGATAATCAGCAAATTAGAGAAATCTCATTTACATGAATGTTCCAT
Organism: uncultured Acidaminobacter sp.; assembly: GCA_963678925.1. Classification (GTDB taxonomy): domain Bacteria; phylum Bacillota; class Clostridia; order Peptostreptococcales; family Acidaminobacteraceae. Next base: position 3,533,160 of record OY787533.1, read on the forward strand.
TCTATACCTTGAAACATTTAATAGTGAGCCTTGGAACGATCAGTGGAGTGATATCACAGCTTATAAAAGGCTTGAAGATATATTTAATACGCCAGGATTTCACGGACTTGTCATATCGGAAGAGAACAAAATAAAAGGAGCTGTATTAGGAAATCTAGAACAGTGGTTTGAAGGATATATGTACAATTTAAAAGAGATGTTCGTAAATCGTGAAAATAAAGGTTCTGGAATTGGAAGTTTGCTTATTAGAGAGCTTGAGAATACTATTAAGTCATTGGACGCAAAATCAGTCGTCCTATTTACTAGCAAGGGAGATTTAACCGAGAAATTTTATTTAAAAAACGGATTCAAATCGGAAGAAGACATGGTTATGATGCTTAAGCAGTTCTAGATAACAAAATGAACAACACATCAACTCCCGACATGCCCCTAAAATCAAGTATTTGGGTAACGCGAAGTTACTTATTGTGAAAGAGCGAATTATTTTGCAATGTCAATTGGGCACATCGGCAATTGTGGGAACGTTACAAGAAATTTCGAAGCACTACGCTAGAAAACTGCTTTAGAATAAAACAGATAAGTACTATGTTATAATCAAAGAAATATCGTTATAGAATGCGTTTGATGAATGAGAGGTCATAATGAATCTGAAAAACAGAGATATATTGTTAGAAATACTTCATGATGCAGATGACTTTGCTACATTAAAGAAAATAAAGTGTTCCCTGATATATTTTTTAGGTGGATCTGGAAGCATATTAGGAAATTATATGAGTAGGGCAACCTTTGATTTAGATTTTATTGATATCAATTATGATGCATCAGCAGGCAAAGTGTTTAGACTCTTTGATCGATTTGATATGCTTGATTTATATGTAACACCAATTGCTGAAGGCTTTGAAGAAAGAGCAATAGAGCTTCAGGGTTTGAGACACTAGAATTTTATGTTCTTTCTAAAGAAGATATTATTGTGAGAAAATTAGGCCGATATTCTGAAAAAGATAAAGAAGATATTAGCGCCCTTATAAAAGATTCGGATAAAATTTTGATTGCAAAATTGATCAAAATTGTTGAAAGTAGGGACGATTTTAGTGAACGTGTAAAGCATGAGTTTATGAAGAATAGTAAACTACTGAGGGCCGAATATAATGTATAATCAATTTGTGAAAAATATGGAATGGTTTTTAGAGTAAAATGGTGGAGCAAGTGAGTATAGTTATAGATATGAACTTGTGAAGAAACTAGAACCTTTAAAAGATATTAGTCAATTTAGAAAACTGAAGAATACGGATGAAGAATACTATAATGAATTAGCGAATATAATATGGAACATCAATGAAAATGCAAACAGATATCCATCATTTAAGGTGCTTTCTTGGGAGCTGTGGGGCTACGGATTTGATGGTGAGCCACATAATGCAAATAAAGAAAAACTTGAAGAGCAACTTCGAATGATTGACCTATTGTTAAGTACACAATACTGGCATTAAACGCGGATTCCCCCCATAACACGACAAGTGCTAATATACCCCCTGTAGAGACACAGGGGTTGTTTTGTATTAGCATGTGGTAAAATATAACATAAGTGTATATAAAACATGAGGAATACTCAGGAAGATCAGATACGCTAAACAAAACTATTCAGGAGGTATACAGTGGGAAAGAAGTTAACGCTATATCTTATTGATGGAACCGATACTGGACCACGGACTATAGAAATTGGGGATTGGTCTGGAAAAGCAATACACACCCCAAGAGCCGGTTTGCTTACTATGATGGAAAGAACTGAGTATGACAATCCAGGCGTATATATTCTGAAGTCAGATCCTCAAGAAGATATTTATAATGAAAGAATATACATTGGTGAATCTGAACTCGGAAATTGAAAATGGAAATCAGCCGAATCAGAATTCCTTATCGGAAGCCGATATTTCAGACATGGAGTATTTTATTGAGCAGATTAAGATTATACTTCCCACTGTAGGTTATAATTTCATGCTTTCAAGTACGGTTCATAAGGTAAATGAAAAGAATGAAGCCAGTGAGAACTCCGTAGTATTTAGAATTAGGGGACGGAAAGTAAATGCCAGAATGCACGAAACGGCAGAAGGCTTTGTTGTACTGAAAGGTTCTGAAGCGGTTCTAACTGCAACAAAGTCAATTCATAATGGTTGGCTCAAAATGCGGCAAAAATTAATTAAGTCTGGAACACTCATAGAAGATAATGCTGTTTACAAGTTTACCGAGGATACCATATTTAACAGTACGAGTGCAGCGGCTGCAATAATTTTAGGAAGACAAGCTGCTGGTCCAATTGAATGGATAGATGACAATCGCAAAAGTTATAAAGAATATGAAAGTGAGCGATTGGAGAGCATTCCAGAAAATCCTGAATAGCATTCCGCTAAAAAACACTATAGTACTTTCTGTGAAGGTTCTTTTTGAGCAAGTGAGAATAGGTTCGCACTAGCAAGGAAGCTCAGTCGACTATATAAGTTCTATTTTGTAAGTCTGTGCGAGACGATGCCCAAATATATACTGTTAACACTCACTGAAGAAGGAAAGTTGATTAAAAATAAGCGCACCTTGTTTCAGATCTATTTATAAAAGTACAATAAAAAATCGCCTTTAATGAAAATTATAAACATGACTTCGTATCTCTGGAAGCTATCGAAGTAAAGCGCGTGTGTTTGCTGAGCAGCTTTCAATGCATAGGACAAATACATGTTCATTAGTTGCATGAACACGAGTAGAAGCAATGAGCCACTAGCGTCAAATTGATTCGAAACTGTTCAAATCTACAGGCAAGATAGGCTTCTTATTGAGAGGGTGATTGTCTTAGTTGTTAGAATCCATGGAGGTATATATGAAAGAAAGCGTCCTTGAATTTGGGAAATACCAATTGAGGTTACTGGAAGAAAAAGATGCTGAAGGGTATTATAAATGTGGTTTTGAGTCTCCAGACAGCGAGTCGGCTTATTTTACTGGAACAACAGGGCGATTCACGAAGGACCAAATCATGACTTATGTAAGTAATGTGGTTAGAAATCCAAATCGATATGACTTTTTGATTATTAGGGAAGACGCAATAATTGGCGAAGTTGTCCTAACTGATATTGTGAATAAAAACTGCCATTATAGAATTTGTATATTTAACAAGGCGCATTTTTCAAAAGGAATTGGATTCAATGCAACTCAAAAGGTCTTGCAGTATGCATTTCAAGAGTTAGGTCTTGAATCTGTTGAGTTGGAAGTCTTCCCCTTTAATGAACGGGGGATTGCCTTATATAAGAAACTGGGATTTGAGATTACGGGTGAACGCTTCGATGAAGAAGCAGAAATGCCTTATAGGACCATATATGAAATGCGGTTGACAGCAGATCAATTTCACTACCAAGAGTAATTAGACCCAAGAGAAGAATTGATAATAACGGGGGTGTACTATGAATTTTTTATGTATTGATGATTTGAGTCTTGAAGAAATCGATAGAATATTCAAGATGGCGGATATTCTCAGAGAAGAACGGAAATTACTGCTGCAAGGAAAAACCTTCGTCTTGTTCTTTCCAGAATCAAGTATAAGAACAAGACTGTCATTTGAAAAGGGTATCAAAGACCTTGGTGGTGAGTGCATCCTCTTTCCGCCATCTACGCTGGACAAGCGCGAAGCACTCATAGACGTGTCAAATTATATTGATAACTGGGCAGACGGAATCATAGTCAGACACTCAGATTATGATCGGATCTGTGCCTTGGCAACGGGGTCAAATATTCCTGTAATTAATGCCATGACATCCCATAACCACCCCTGTGAAATTCTCTCAGATATTTATGCCATAAGCAGACGGCGTGCGGATTATTTGAATTTGAACTATACCTTCGTAGGCGGTGGCGGCAACATTGCAAATTCATGGACTGCGGCAGCTGAAGTATTTGGTTTTACCTTGAATCACGTTTGTCGTGACAAGTATAAAATTAAAGAAAACAGCGAAACATATCGATTTGCAACTTCTATAGATGATATCCTAAAAGACAGTGATATAGTACTCACAGACCCGCTGCCCAAGGAACTTAGAGAAGCGTCTTATTATGATAAATATCAAATCACATTAGATAGAATGAAAGCTTGCAGGCGGCATGCTTTATTAAATCCTTGCCCACCGTTTTATAGAGGAGAAGAAGTAAGTGCAGATGTGATAGATTCTGAATACTTTGTAGGCTATACGTTCAAAGAGAACCTGATTTACGTTCAGCAAGCGATAATACTCCATTGTCTTGGGATAGATGCGGGCTATTAGCTTTGTGCTGTGTCAAATCAGTTAAGCTAATAAATACTGATGCGGTTAAGTGAAGCACAAGATATGTGGAGGCTCTGTTTGAACAGACTTAAAAGACAAGTGGAAATAATTTTGGATTTGGCAAAGCGATTCAAAACTGAAAGTATTGAATATCACTTCGATGGTTCTACTGCAAAAGTATTGCAGGGAGAAGGCCTTGTTATGGACGATATAGATATTGTCTTTCCCTACATCTTGCAGTCTAAAGTTAGAGCCTGTTTTGGAGAAAAGAGTTTAACTGAGATTTCAATAGAAAAGAAATGTCAATTAGAGCATTTCCATTACTATGAAGGAGAGGAAAAAGTGCATTTGCTCTTTTATAAAGAATCAGTCCATAGTTTTTATGACAATCATATTCAAATTGATTTAGATGGAAAAAGGATTTGGGTTAAAGGATTGAATCACTTCAAAAAGAATATATAAGGTTGTGCGAGCATTTCCACGATTTAATCGATTATAGGATTTTCATTAGGCCACGTTTCTTTCTGAAAGTGGTACTTCTTATTCTGCGCTGCAGTGAAATATAGGGTGAAGGACATGTAAAGAAGGTGCAGGCATGAAAGCGATTATGGAAGCCATTAAGGCACTGAACTTGGATGTTCTCTCAATAAATCCAGTCAAAGATTCATACAGTTCGACGGTTAGAATTTTAGAGCTTAAGCAGGGTCAACGGGTTGTGCTAAAAATTCCGTTTAGTAAAGAAAAGCTTTTAAGAGAAGAAAAAGCACTTGGGTTATTGGATGCAAATCCTTTAGTTCCAAGGCTTTTGAATATATGGTATGGAGACGAATCTAATACTGGCGCCTTACTCTTGTCCTATATTAATGGTACGCCTATGGTTCTGCCAGCAAATGAAGAGACGATATATGAAATGGGAAAAGCCCTGGCTGAAATACATACTGTAAAACTTGATCGCTTTGAACTGGATGACCGGGAGAAAGACTGGGCGATGAGTGTAAAGAACAAGATTGCATCATGGGTACTGGAAATTCAAGATTTCATAGCACCATCAATGCTTGAAAGTATCGATGTATTTCTAAATGAAAAGATTAAGCTGCTAAACCAGGCAGATGGACCTTGCTTGGTTCATTTTGATTATAGGCCTGGAAATGTTTTGGTTCGGCATGGGAAAATAGTTGGTGTTATTGATTTTGAGGCTTCACGGGGCGGCTCGGCTGAAATCGATTTTACAAAGGTCTCAAATCTGATCTGGAAAGAATCACCTGAGCATAAAAGGATGTTTTTAGAGGGCTACACATCTGTAAGAAAATTGCCCAATTTACAAGAAGTACTGCCAATATATTCTTTTTATCATGCGATAGGTGGGATGGCTTGGTGTGTTAGAAGAGGTCAGCTGGAGGATGATTTTTTTTACGAAAATCTGAGCGCTCTGCAAGCCATTTTAAAAGCAGATGAATCGGAATCCATACTTAGGTAAGGCAATCTGAGAAATTCATCTTCAAAAGTTTCATAAAGAAACTTGTCGTAAGGTATATGGGGGATAAATACATGATTTTTGAACTGATGAAGAAAGATTTTTCAATGATTGAACACATGCTTAATCATGACCAAATAAATTTAGAAATCAAGGCGGTCATATCGGGCTATAATCCAGGCTGGGTCTTTGTCGACAGTTTGGAAACACCGAAAACTGCCATGATTTGGTCAAAAGGCATCGCAGGATTCTATTTTGTTGGCCAAGAAGATAACACAAGCTTCAACACAAGCATCAAGGGGTTTATTGATAGTAAGATTTCCCCGCGTTTAAAGCAAGAGGGGTTAAACAGCTTTGAGTTCAGCGGCACATCCAGTGAATGGGACAGGGTCTTAGACCAGATCTTTATGAATAGAAATACAAGAAAGTCAAAGCAGTTTGTATATAAAAGCGCCAATAATGCCCCCTTGAATACATATGAAAATTTAGAGCGTGATTACTGTATCAGAAGAGTAGACCGGAGTTTATTGGAAGATGAAACCTACGATGTGTCTTTTATAAGGGACGCTATTTTAGAGTGGTGGATGTCTTATGAAGACTACTTAGAGCATGGAATTGGGTATGGCATATTCCATAAAAAGGTTGCTGTATGTTCATGTGTCACAAGCTTTATGAATGATGAAGAAATGGAGTCGCATATTGTCTCAAAATCTGAATATAGAAAAAGGGGTCTTGCAACTGCCGCAGTAAGCGCTTTTCTAAAGGAAGCAAAGTCAAAAAACTACAGTATTCACTGGGATTGCATGGAACGCAACTTTGGATCGCGCGCCTTGGCAGAAAAACACGGTCTGAAAAAAGCATTTGAGTACACCTTGTTTGAATTTGAACTAATCTAGTATCAAGGCTAGAAACACCATGTCTCGATTAGGAGTTTCATGATGAAAATACTGACCTATAATATATGGAACCATGATTTAAAATTTGAAAGAAGAATGGTAATGCTTGCTGAGTGCATTGCCGCTGAAAATGTGGATCTGTTGGCACTACAGGAAGTGCGTTCTGAGTACCTGGTCCATGAGTTAATGGACAAATGCGGATTCAAGTACGTCTTTTGGAAGAAGTATCATGACTGTGAGGAAGGGCTTGCAGTTCTTACAAACTACGAAATACTGTCCACTTGGACCAATTGGGATGAATCGATAGATGTTCATAATAGCGGCTCGGTCTGCCTGGAAATTGAGTGTGGAGGAAAAAGACTCAGTGTCTCAAATGTACACCTGGATTATCGGTGTGCACTTAATCGTGAAATTGAAATTATCAAATTGACCGACTACATTCGCACACTCAATACAGACTATAATCTTTTGATGGGTGATTTCAATGCAGATCCCCAGTCATCGATTCATGGATTTTTAAGTGGGCGGCAATCGCTGTATGGCAAAAGTGCCCGGTGGATTGATTTGGGGGAGTCATACTCTAAGAGACAAGGCCTAAGTCTTGAGGTAACGATAGACTACTTAAACAATCCAAGATGGAAAAATGAAACCAGTCTTGATATCCCGGGCAGATTTGACTGGGTACTCCTGGAAAACCCTTATCCGAACCCCTATCCTGCCTTGCTTGATTACAAACTTGTAGGCAAAAACATTAAGAACGGCATAACCCCAAGTGATCATTACGGTGTGCTGTGCCAAATGGGTTTTGATAACATTCTGTTATAAAAAATAGCTTGTATAAATATGTTGAGTGAAAAGAGGAAGCGCATAATGTGTGAAAACAAAAAACAATCAGAACTAGATCACCTGTATCTTCAGGACTGCATAATCGATAACTTGGAGTGGGCAGGGAAAAATCTGACTTTGTATTTTGAGAGTGTAGATGTATTGTCTACGCATCCCGACAATCCATTTGATGTTGCAAAATGTGGTGAGGGCGCAAGTCTGATATTCAAGAACTGCATTGCCACAAATGTCATCAGGCATGACTCTGACAAGCCAAAGAATGCGGATATCATCAAAATGAATTTGGAGGATCTAGTCCTTGATTTTGAAGTTCTGGAAGTCAATTATCAAAGCACCATGGACGGGAAACCCGTATATAAGTTTCATGGCCAGTGCTCTTATGAACTGAATAGTGATTTTGGCGAGTTTACCCTTTGCTTTGAGTCTGTGAGGGTTCAGTGGACAGAGCTTGAAGCTGACTCCTGGTTTGTAATGCTCGACCAGGATGAATCCTTATAGCAATTGATTCACGGGTTCGTGCTGGCCTCTAAACAGATGTTTTAATAGATCGAAAAAAACCATAGAAAGCAAGGGATGTGTTCGCATGAAAAGAGTGTGTTACTTTATATTTGACGGAATGACAGACTATGAAATAACACTATCCATGCATTTGCTGGGTGCAGATGCAGGTTATGAGGTACAGACTATTTCTTATGAAGCATCTGAGATCAAGTCGAAATCAGGGGTCATTTACAAGCCGCATAAAAGAGTAATAGATGTCCAAAGTGAAGATGTTGATGGCCTGATTATCTGCGGTGGCTGGTTTGGCGAGGTAAGACCTGAACTGACTGAGCTCATACAAAGGCTAGACAATGAGGGAAAAATGCTTGCAGGAATATGCGGCGCTGGAACATTTATGCTTGCCAGTGCAGGTGTTTTGAAAAAGAGAAGGTACACAACACCCATAACCGATTGGACGGAAAAGCATCAAGCGGTATTTGGCCTTAAAAATCCTTTTGATTATAAGACGTTTGAGCGTGAACGGGTCATAAGGCATGACAATGTGATTACAAGCTTAGGCCAAGCCTTTATCGATTTTTCAATAGAAATATGTGACTGGTTCAAGCTGTTTCAAGATGAAAGTGAGAGAGAAGCCTTTGGTGCATATTTGAAAGGCTAACTCGAGACTCTTGACATAATGTTTCCGAAAGCCCCTCTGATAAGAAAGGGGCTTTTCTGTATTAAATTGTGGTAAAATATAACATATAAGTATAAGAAAAGTAGGCTTGAAAACGGGTTCGGTTTGAAGGAAAGGAAATACACATGTACTATATGGGAGACTCAAAGTTCTGGAATGACAAATTTCAGTCCAGGTCAGACAGACCTCTGAAACCAGAGCGTATTTTGATAGAGCGTATTGATTTGCTATGTGGAAGTACCGTTCTGGATTTGGCATGTGGTGATGGACGGAACACCTTGTTTTTCCTTGAAAACGGGTATGATGTAACCGGTGTTGACTTTAGTCTTGAGGGCTTGAAACGGTTAAGACGATTTGCAAGCCGGTTTGGGGAACGACTGAAAACGGTCCAGGCTGATCTATCAAAGAAGGAAAGTCTTATCGGACTGGGCACCTTTGACAACCTTATTGTTTGCCACTATAGACTGAGTGAGTACCAATTACAAACACTCGCTGATATCGTGCGTAAAGATGGAATCCTGATGATTACGGGTTTTGGCGAAAATCATACCTGTGATGAAAGAATAAGTCCTTCAGAACTGATTTACAAGAAGGATATAGAATGCCTAGGTAAAGATTTTGAGCTTCTTGAGGAGACGGGGCAGGCTGATCAAAGAGGGGATTTCATTACATTTGTATTTAGAAGAAAATGAGACCATGCATGAAGGTGGTCTGAAGTGGGGGCGACAGACAAATGGTCATATCACATATTGTAGCGGTGGCAAAAAACAATGTCATTGGGAATGACAATGATATTCCTTGGAAAATTCCCGGAGAACAGCAGCGGTTTAAAGCCTTAACCATGGACAAGTATGTTGTGATGGGCAGGAAGACATATGAGTCTTTAGGGAAAGAACTGAAGGGTAGAAAAGTAATCATAGTTTCAAGACGCCAAAACCAGCTGAATAAAAAACATATCACTGTCCCCAGTATAGAAGAAGCACTTGAAGTCTGCTGCAATGAGCAAGAGGTGTTTATTGCTGGTGGTGGCGAAATATACAAAAGCACAATGGAGATGGCACATAAGCTGTATGTTACGGAAATTGATGCTGAAATAAAGGGCAATGTATATTATCCGGAAATTGATGACACAAAGTACGAAAAGACATATTCAGAGCAGATAGAAAATGCAAATATACTCTATACATATATGACTTATGAGAGAAAATGAAAGTTCTCTATCTTTGTATTGGAAGGAGCGTAGGACATGGAGTACACGGACATTAAGCTGACTCAAATTGATCTCATAAGGGATCTTTGGGAGAAAAACCGCACATATCACGAGGTGCACTCGGAGTATTTTGCCAGTACCTATCAGGGAATCTGCTTCGAAGACCGTATGGGCAAATATCGGAATTACAAAGAAGATATGTGTAAAATAACCCTGTGTATCGAATGCGGCAGTGCGGTCGGCTACTGCATATCTGCAATAACAGATGCTACCGGAGAAATCGAATCCCTACATGTAGATGCGTCGAAGCGCAGAAATGGGATTGGAGAGCGACTTGTAGAAATCCACCGTGAATGGATGCGGGAAATGAAGTGTGAAAAGATTGGTGTAACTGTGTCGCAGGAAAATGCGCCAACCATTGAATTTTATAAAAAACTGGGTTTTTACCCAAACACCCTATATATGCAGCAACTTTGAAAGGACTTTAACATGAAAAAAGCCTTCGTATTTGATTTGTTTGGGACACTCGTCGAGGTATTCGATAAGCACGCTTATAGAAAACCCATTGAAGACATGAGTCGTGCGCTAAATTTGGAGTACGATGTTTTCTATGCATATTGGAACGACATAACCCATGACGGACGTATGGTAGGGACCTTTGACAGCATATTTGAAAATATAGAGTACATTTTGCGAGCGCTTGACTTAAGCCGGCCCGAGCAGGTCATTCAAGAAGCTGTAGACATACGACTGGAATTTGTTAAAGCGGCCATGGGTCTAACGCGAAATGATCTGATTGAGACCTTGACCACCCTTAAAAGAAGGGGTTATAAAATTGGCTTAATCAGCGACTGTTCCCCCGACGTTCCAGTTTTATGGCCGACTGTGGACTTTCATCGTTTTTTTGATTGTGTCATTTTTTCGTGTGAGTTTGGCGTAAAAAAGCCAAATCCCGAAATCTATAAGATGGCAGCGAATGGCCTCGGCGTAGGGCTTGACGCGTGCTACTATATTGGTGATGGAGGCAGTCAGGAACTTACAGGGGCCTTTAACGTCGGAATGCATCCTATTCTAATTAGGTCATTGGAGGATGAAAAGAAAGATATACATAGAAAATATGCTGATAATTGGAATGGGGAGCGGATATACAGTCTCTCTGCTTTGAAAGCCTATAAATAAAATCAGCTGCCCGATCTGGAATTTTCCAGAAAGAACAGCTGAAAATTATGCGTATTGAATCAACCCTTCAAGCGGTTGATTGTCAAATCAGATGGACAGAGTGTCTCGCTCGAGACTGCATTGACAATTGTTTTTGCAACATCATCGGGCGACATGAATGTGTGAACAGGGTATCCAGAAGCGCTCTTATCCCAAAACGGTGTGGTCATGCCCCCGGGATAAATTCTAATGATATCAATGTTTTTGTCTTTTACTTCATCTTCAACGGATAATAGAAATCCCTTGGCACCGAACTTGGCTGCGTTGTAGATTGTTTCAAAGCCCTTGCCCTTGAGAGCGGCTGTGGAAAGTATTGAAATCACCTTGTGACGCTTGAAGGGGTACTTGTTGAAATGGTTGATTCCGTGAATGGTAACAAGCATCAAGCTGATCAGGTTATTATTCAGAACAGTTGAGATATCTTCTTGTGAAATGTCGCCTAGTGCGCCGTAATAACCACTGCCTGCGACGTTGAAGATGCTGCTTAGGGTTATAGATTGATTGCTCAATGTGTCGAAGATTTTTTTGACTGCGTCCTCATTTGAGAGGTCTGCAGCAATAGGCAAAATAGAGGCCTTGGGATTCGTGGACTGGAGAATTTCTTTAGCTTTCTTTAATTTTTCTTCAGAACGGCCAGTTATAATGACGGATTGTCCTTGTGCAATCAAAAGCTTAGCTATGGACAAACCGAGTCCTGAACTGCCACCAGTAATCAATGAATACATATTGCCTCCTTTGTTTGTGTCATTAAGTTTTGAATCAAAGTCATAAGGACCTATACAGTTTTTATGACATTCAGTATATATTTCGAATGATTTTCAGAAGTTAAAATCTATACTATATAGTATAGGGGTTTTGGAACTTTGTAGAAAGTGCAAAATGTATAATTTCAGTAGAAAAGGGCCAAATGGCCAAGATGCTTTTATCGGATAATCGGACTTATGATTTTGGTCCTGAATAATTAAGTCAGCAAAATACGCGTTTGAAAAAAAGGAGTGCAATATGGAATCGACAGGAATAGTCCATTTTGACTGGACAATGCTTTTTCAAATAGCTAATTCAGTGCTGTTAGGCGTGATAGTCTACACTGTGGTGAGATTTGTTAAGCGGATTATGGAAAATAGAAGAGAAACAAATGAGCGCTTGGAGCGTATAGAAGAAAAACTCAAGACCATGGACCATCGCAAATAGATTGGAAGTCAGGGGTGAATTTAAACATTAGAAAAAGAAATCCGTACATGGATAGACCCCCGATCCAAATACTTTTTGATGACGGTGAACAAGGAGTGACATCATATGCAAACAGCATCATACAAGAAATGGTTTGACGAATACACACGGGTGCTCATTGAATCTAATCCTGAAGAAGCACAGAACTATACCCTGAAAGTGGAACATACCTATCGTGTTGTCGATAACATGCTCAGGCTTTCTGATATTATGGGCTTAGGGGAAAAGGAAAGGCAATTGTGTGAAATCATTGGTCTTTTTCATGATCTGGGACGCTTTGTCCAGTTTTCTGAGTACGGGACTTTTTCGGAATCTGTCACAGGCAGCCACGCCAGCATGAGTGTTGAAAAGCTGAAAGAGGATGCTGTTTTGAGGAAAATCCCCCCTGTGGATACAGAAATCATATATCAGGCGATAGAATATCACAACCATCTGACCATGCCGAGTCTTGAAAATGAGAAGATCTACAAGCTGGGGACCCTACTTAGGGACGCCGATAAGCTGGACGCCTTTTACTTAAGTACAAATGGGGATGGCGGATCCTACACTTTCGATGCCCTTTCTGATGAAGCGCAGTACTCCGAAAAGATCATTAATGCAATACTCAGCTCAAGGCAAGCCGACTTTAGGGATATTGCGTTCAAGTATGACCGCGCACTTTCCATTGTAGCCTTACTCTTCAATTTGGAATTTGATGCATCGTTTCAGATTGTAAAGGACAATGCCTACATCGAAAAAATGTTTGAGGCACTTCCGAATGATGAAGTTATAAGAAAAGCTAGAGCCCACTGTTTAGAATATGTTGAGGCTAGGGTGAATCCTTAGGTGCTGAAAAACGAGTTTACTTTTCATAGCCAGTAGGATGAAATGAAATCACGCGTTTGAAACTGCAGTAAATAAGGGAGCATTTCCACTTGTGGATGATTGCTAGGAGAAAATATGATAATTCTAATCAGTGGTGCCAGCTGTGCGGGTAAGACCCTGCTGTCCAAGAGAATTTTAGAAGAGCATGGTATTACCTCTTATTCGATTGATCACATTAAAATGGGGTTGTACCGTGGAACAGAGAAGTGCGGCTTTACACCCATGGATTCAGATGAACACATTGGGACCGTCTTATGGCCCATATTGAAGGGCATTATAATGACGGCTATAGAGAACGGCCAGGACTTGATTATTGAAGGGGCATATATTTTTCCTGAGTACTTGGAGGATTTTGCTGACACCTATATGAAACATATACTTCCGGTTTTTATCTGTTTCAGCGAAAGCTATGTCAGATCAAATTACGCCGATGGTCTGATTAAATACCGCCACGCTGTAGAAAAGAGATCCTACGTCGAAGACCGTCCGCCGGAAGTCTTCATTCAGGATCATCTGCAGCTTATGCAAAAGTGTGAGGCGTATGGCTGCGACTATTTCAAAATTGAAAAGGATTACGAAGTTGAAATTGACGAGGTCTATGCATTTATAAGTGCTTGGATAAAAAATCATAAGCAGAGTGCAAAGCATGACCTGTAGTTTTAAAGCAGATACAGAATGATACGAGGTGATTCCATGCGTGTATGGATTGAAGTTTTAAGCAAGGAAAATTTGAGGGACGTATTTGAGTTTGAACGAGACAATCGGGCCTATTTTGAAAAGGTGCTGCCGCCAAGGCCAAAAGAATACGGTACATATGAATCTTTTTTGAGGATGATGGATGCCCTCTTGCTTGAACAGGAAAACAAAATGTGCTATTTGTGTCTTGTGCGGGATAACCAGGGCAAAATGGTAGGACGGGTTAATTTGAGTACCATTACATATGAAGGGAAAATTTCTGCAGAGCTTGGATACCGATTCTCTGAAAATGAACAGGGAAAAGGGTATGCATCTGAAGCGGTCAGATTGATCATCGAAGCGGGGGTTTCCGAGTTTGGACTGCAAGTGGTGGAAGCTGGAACAGGGACTGAAAATCATGGATCGCAGAAAGTGCTTATTAAGAACGGGTTCTCTAAGATTGGTGAAGAGAAGCAAGTGATGCAGATTAAGGGAAACTGGATTGATGGTGTTTTGTTTGAGAAGATTATAGAGCAATAGTGTGTTTCAGACTCGGGGTCTGATAAATGAAATTACAGAGCTCAGAAGCGGAGAAAATCGTATGGATAAGCCAATTGATATAGCCGAGATGCTGAATATGTCAAGAGAACTATGGGAAAAGAATAAAGACAAGTGGTCACCGATGTCACCTGAGTACGGCAGAGATTTCATACTCTACATGATAGAAGAGGTTGGGGAAGTCATTTCAATTGTCAAGAAGAAGGGGGAAGCTCAAATCATGGATGATTCCCAAATAAGGGAACGTTTCGTAGAGGAAATGTGCGATGTCATGATGTACTATTCGGATGTGCTGAACCGGTTTGAAATCAGTCAGGAGGAATACAGCAGAATTTACCGCGAAAAGTTTCGTAAGAATATTGGGCGAGATTTTGTAAAGGACCATCAGGAAAGTTAAAATGCGTGTTAAGTAAGGTAAAACACATTTTTAGCGAAAGGAAGCATCATGAAAATTGGATTTTATCCCTTGAATTCGGTAGAGAATGCAGCACTGAAATACGCTGTTATCATATCGAAAATGGGAAGTGCATATATTTATGTGAAACACAGAGAACGTACGACTTGGGAACTTCCAGGCGGCAGGAGAGAGCCTGGGGAGCTGATCCAAGATACGGCAAAGCGGGAACTGATTGAAGAGACGGGTGCCAGCAGGTTTGAAATTGAGCCCATTTCAATTTATTCAGTTGAAAGAAATGGTGAAAAATCGTATGGACAACTCTTCCACGCCAAGATAGAGGCACTTGATGGCGTGCTTGAGCATGAAATTGAAAAGGTCGCCTTGTTTGAAAAAATGCCCGAATCGCTGACGTATCCGGACATTCAGCCGCATCTCCTTAGTAAGGTCAAAGAAGTCATGGGGACGCTTTAAGCGATTTCATATTCTTGCATTCAGTAGAGCCACTCTGTGACTTCGCTGACAGGCTTTCTAGGTCGCGGGTAAGGTGCTTGGTCTGGATAGCCAAGGGCAACTGCTGCGACCAGTTCATCGGTATTTTTTAACCAGGCGCTGATTTCGCTTTGTGCGTAAAACACATCGCAAATCCAAAGTGTTCCAAGGTCAAGACTCTTGGCTGCGAGAAGAAGTGTCTGAATGGAAGCTCCAATGGACTGGGTATCGGAGAGCAGGCGGTGGTGATTGTAGTCAGCTTCTTTTTTTGAATATGGATTGAATATTAGAAGAACAGCTGAAGCTTGACGAATCGCGTTTATACTAATCATGCAGCTACCCGTATCAAGTCCTTGGGCTTTACGTATTTCAACTGTCCCGAGCATAATGTCGGCCAGTTTGGATTTACTCTTATTTTGTAGGACGTAATAGCGCCACGGTTGGCGATTTTTTGCCGATGGGGCTTTTATAGCCAGATCCAGTAAACTTTCCAGTGTATCATTTGGAATTTTCTTATCTAAAAACTTTCGAATGCTTCTACGGGTTTTTATGGCGTCGATTGTATTCATAAGTAGCCTCGCTTGTCTTTTGTGGTCATCCAATTATGAGTTATCATAACATACTGGAGGAAAGAATATGACTGAATTTTTATTTATACGTCACGGAGAATCGGACTATAGTCCAGTGGATGCACGGGGCTTCATTGGACAGGGGAGGTCTCTGGCACCTCTGTCACCCAGGGGTGTTGAGCAGATAAAAGCAAGCGCCCGAGACCCGCGTCTGAAGGGCTGTGATATTATCCTATCATCTCCCTATACACGTGCCCTTCAAAGTGCTGCAATTATCTCAAGGGAACTGGATATGGATATCATTGTTGAGGTGGATTTGCATGAGTGGGTTCCAAATATTGATACATTCGCGTACAAGACATCCGAGGAGTGCTTTGCGCTTGCAAAGGATTTTGAACAGAATAAGGGTGTTCATCCTGTCGGTGAGAAGAGGGTATGGGAGACTTATGAAAGTATGAAGAATCGTATGGACAAGGTCCTTGACCGGTATATGTCATACGACCGTGTGATTGTTGTCTGTCATGGCATGATTATGCGAACACAGAAATATCAGGAGAAGATTGAGAACGGTGAAATCCTGGTTGTCAGAAAGTGACAGCTAGGGTCCTGCTTGAAATAAGCAGTTTTCAGGAGTGAGCCTATGGAAGATAAACGGAATATTTTAAGAGATGAAGAGCCCTTTGCCTATAAGCTCCAGCTCTTCATGGCGAAGGTGACAGGTAATTTCAAGCACGGCAACGAAAGACGGACCAAATGATTTACAGGTTATGAGTAGAGGTTACATCAATTTCATACAAGAACCGTGACCTTAAAAGCTATATGGTTAAACCATAAGTCAAAAGGAGGTTCTTATGTTAAAAGGTTTTTCACTACCCTTATCGCCAAAAGGCAAAGCGAATTTAGTTCCAAGTCCGCCGTGGCACTATGTTGGAAATGTCATTGCTATCGAGTATGAGGCGGATAGAGCATCCATAGAAGCCTATCTGCCTGGTCCGCTGACCTATGCATCGGAGCGGTGCTGCGTGTATTTTATTGACTGGCAGTACGCTTCAGAAATGGGCGAGGAATACTTGAATCCCCTTGAGAGCCAGTACAAGGAGACCATCCTACTGATGTCAGCACAATACAATGGTGAGGAAATAGCCTATTGTCCCTATATCTGGGTCGATCAGGACAAGTCCCTCATGCGGGGGATATTTCAAGGCTGGCCGAAGCAGCTAGGAGAGACTCAAATGACAAAGCGTTTTGGCTTGCAGTCGAAGGCGGCGCCGAAAGACCTTTGTGCAGGCACACTCTCGGTCTATGGAAAGCGTATGATTGAGGGCCAGGTTCGATTACAGGAGGTCTGTGAATCGACGCCAAGACCGGCTTTTGCTGGCGCGGCACTTCTACGCTATTTTCCCAATTTACAGAAGGGCTACCACAATCAGCCCCTTATCAATGAACTTGTGCAGCTGAAATCGAGAAATGTTCAAATAGGCCAAGTGCAAAAGGGAAATGCAGCCCTGAAGTTTACAGAAAATCTAGAGCATGAGGTCAGTGATTTCAAACCGGTAAAGGTCCTGAGTGGGTATCAGTTTGAAGTGGGCTTGATTGTGGATGATATTATGCCACTTGAGAGTTTATAAGGATGAATGGAGGATTCCATGGGTGAGGGTTTACTAAAAACAGCAAAGCTGTATGACGTGATTGAAGTCAAACTGAACGACGCGCACCCGCATGCCTACAAACCGCATCTCCATTCCGAGCTGGCAATAGGCGTGATTGAACGTGGCGATACAGTCCTGACCATTGATGGTGTGGATTATGAATTGCATGAAGGGGATGCTGTCATCATCATGCCCTATGTAATCCATAATTGTCAGCCCATCGACATAAACACCTGGGCATTCACCATGATCTATCTGGACGATGCCTATAAGGATGAACTCCTCGCATCCATTGGACAAGATTTGAAAATCGGGATTTCCAAATTGGGGAGCATGGAGTATCAACTTATAAAACGTCTTGCAGGTGTTCTGAAAAGGGAACACGATGATTTTGTGAAAGAAGTTGAAATCATCGACTGTATCAACAGGATCATTGACGCCATTGATATCAGTGTCAAAAAGCGGATGGACGAGACCCTTGAAGAAATTCAAGGATATATTGAAGAAAATTTTCTGGAGGAATTGAGGCTGGATGCTATGGCAGCGCAGTTTGACATCAACAAGTTCTCGCTGATTCGCCGGTTTAAGAAAGTTTACAATATAACCCCGAGTGCCTATCAGCTTCAATTGAAGGTTGACCATGCCAAACAGCTTTTGAAACAAGAGAATGACATAGCGGCAGTATCCCTTGAAGCTGGCTTTTATGATCAGGCCCATTTTACCCGGGAGTTTAAAAAGGCGACAGGCATGACGCCAAAGCAGTACATGGAGTCGGTTCGCTGAAAATGTTATAATGGCATATAGGTGTAAGACCAAAGTGCCATGGAGGAACAATGCTATATCTTGAGAAATTCATTTTTCCAAGCAAAGATGAAGAATTTGATTTTTTTCTTGAAATCAAAAGAAAATGCTATACAACGTTTTATCCCTTTCAAGTTTTTGCATATCATGAAAAGCTTGAACTGGATTTTGAACCCATCACCATCTTATACGGGGGGAATGGTTCAGGAAAGACAACCGCCCTTAATGTCATCGCAGAACGTCTCAAGCTTGAAAGAACCTCTGTATTCAACAGGTCTGACTTTTTTGAAGACTATCTGGACTTGTGCCAGCACATGCTCGAAGAAGATATTCCCTCCTGCAGTACGGTGGTGACAAGCGATGATGTTTTTGATTACGCACTGAACATTCGACACATCAACTTAGGAATTGATCAAAAGAGAACGGAACTGTTTGGAGAATATCTGGATGCCAAATACTCGAATTTTCAAATGAAGTCCCTGGATGACTATGATCGCCTGAAGCAGGTAAATGCATCGAGACGAAAGACACAGTCCAGATATGTCCGGGATAATCTGATGTCCAATGTGCGTACCAATTCAAACGGTGAAAATGCCTTTAAGTATTTTCAGGAAAAAATTACGGAGAATGGCCTGTTTTTACTTGATGAGCCTGAGAACAGCCTGTCTCCTAGAAAACAGCTGGAGCTGAAGGCATTCATTGAAGATGCGGTGAAATATTTTGGATGCCAGATTATTATGGCAACCCATTCGCCATTTCTGCTGACCATAGATGATGCAAAAATCTATGACTTTGACAAGGATCCCATAACCGTAAGCGGATGGAGGGATTTGGAGAACCTGAGAACATATTTTGATTTTTTCAGCGGACTCGATATGTGAAGCATTAAAGAATATAAAGACTGAGAATAGAAGGCCAATGGATTGTTGACACATTAAATCCATTGGCTTTTGTATATTCTTACATATTCATTACCAAAAAAACATTAATGGCTTGCCAAATGGTATAATATGACTTAGTTGAAAGAAAAAAGAGTAATAGGACTAAAACCTGTGTTTTGGGTCATTGAATGGAGGCGTGAGGCAATGGTGTTACAGTTCAAAAAATGTACTATTGATGATTTGGAGACACTGAGGATGTTTTCAATAAAGACCTATAGGGATACTTTTGGGTATGCCAATTCAGAGGAAAACATGAAAGAATATCTGGAAAAGGCCTTCAATCATGATCAGTTGAGTTCGGAGCTTCAAAATCCAAAATCGGTCTTTTATTTTCTCTATGGTGACGAAGTCCTTGCTGGCTATATCAAAGTAAATGCCTATGGCGCTCAGTCCGATATAAACGACCCTCAATCTGTGGAACTGGAAAGAATCTATGTTTCAAAGGATTTTCAAGGGCGCGGTATTGGGGAAGTGCTTCTGCAAAAATCGCTTGAGCTGGCAAATGAAATGAAGGGCGACTATATGTGGCTAGGTGTATGGGAAAACAACACCAAAGCGATTGCCTTCTATACAAAGCATGACTTTATAAAAGTGGGACAGCATTCCTTTTTTATGGGGGATGATGAGCAGTTCGACCACATTATGCGCAGGGAACTCATATAAAGCGTACTGACTTGATATAAGTGAGGGAAATACAATGAAGGCTACTTTTGTACTTTTAGCAGATCTGCCGGCTGAAAACTTGGGCAGAAAACTTATGTACAGAGCACATAAATTGGGTGGCATGGGTTTTGAAATGGCTCGATTGCCACATCATATATCCCTGAAGCAGCCTTTTGAAATCGAGTGCATAGAGGCTGTTGAAGCCTACTTTGACGATTTTGCAGCTGGCCTAAAGCCAGTCGAGGCGACGTTCAATGAGCTTGTACTTTGGCCAAGCAATGTCTTTGGTTACGAATCTGGCGTGCTAGTTGTGGGTGTCGAGAAGACCAAGGAACTCTACGACTTGCATAGAAGGCTGAATAGAGAGCTTCAAGAACGTTTTGGAAGCTGTCCTGCCGCTTTTGATGGAGATGCCTATAGTTTCCATATGACAATTGCAATCGGAGGGGCTCCATATGCAAATTATGAAAAGACCTATTGTCAAATGAGGAAGCAAGCCTTTCAATCCATCTACACTTTTAGTGAACTGGGCTTTCTGATTTATGAAGAGAATGCAATCATACCAGGGACATACTTCTGTTATAAACGCGCACGATTATAAGTTTGTATATGATGTGAAAAGAATATCGGGGGAAATAGCATGAATGAAATGACAAACTTTCCTGAACTGCAAACGGATAGGCTGCTTCTGCGGCCACTGGTTAAAAGTGATGCAAATGCACTGTTTGAGATATTCTCATCAGAAAATGTAACAAAATACTACGGCATGTTTCCTATTTCTGATATACAGCAATCTCTGGACATGATCGCGAATTTTCAAAAGGGATTTGAAGAAGAGCGTGTAATCAGATGGGGTATAGAAGAAAGGCAAAGCGGCAACATCATAGGAACCTGCGGCTACCATTGCTGGAACAGAAAGCACTTCCGGGCAGAAATCGGGTATGAGCTCGCTGAAGCGCATTGGCACAAGGGTTATGTGGTGGAGGCGGTTTCAAAGATTATTGAATATGGATTTGATGCAATGGATCTGAATAGAATAGAAGGCATCGTATACCCGCAAAATCAGGCGTCAAAAAATGCATTGAAGAAACTGGGATTCACTGAAGAGGGCCTCTTGCGTGAATACATGTGCTTTAGGGGGCAGATGACAGATTTACTCATGTTTTCACTATTAAAACGTGAGTTTGCTGGAATTCAGTTTGTTGGAAAACATATGACTCGGACGAATGAATATGACTAGGTCCTGATGTTAAAGTGAAATGGAGATAAGGTGTGAAATTCATTGGAATTGATTTGGCATGGACATACAAGAATGAAACAGGCATATGCGTCATAGATGAGTCCGGTAAGGTGGAATACTTGGCATCGAAGGTGTTTTCAGATGCTGACATTGTGGCGCTTGTTAAGTCTTATGGCCATGAGTCTTTAGGCATATCCGTAGATGCGCCGTTAATGGTTCAAAATGAATCGGGCTCAAGAAGTGCTGAACGCGAACTGATGCGGGCTCGCATCCACGGACATAAAATTTCGCTCTTTGTAGCAAATCGAGGTTTTCTTATTCGAACATTTGGACAAATACGCGGAGAAACCCTGATGCATCTCATTATGGCGGAAAATCCGACCCTTAGACTTGCCCAAACAAATACTACGGGGGAGAACACAATCCTAGAGACATTTCCTTCTGCGATCTGCTGCGGTCTGTTTCCTGAAATTTATCCTGTGAAATACAAAATCAAAGGGAAAATGAAATACGAAGAGACCAAGTTCCAAATGGAACGGATTTTGAAGAGAATCAGAGCAATTGAGGAAGTGGAAGAGCATGTAGATGGGATTGTATCCAAGCTGGGCCTCGATGAAATGACGCTGGACAAAGGAACACACAAACACATAGAGGATATGGTTGATGCGTTTCTATGTGCTTATGGCATGTATGCCATCCATAAAGGCGTTGCCAGAGCAGTGACTTTCGGTAGTATTGTTGAAGGGTGCATTACAGTTCCAATTGCCGAAGCACCACTGCCGCTTTCGTTGGGTAGATTGAGAACCGCTGATGCGACATATCGCTTTCGACGGGTGACAGAAGCTGATATGAGCAAGTTGTTAGACTTGTGCAGAAGCTGTCAAGCCTACTACGCCCTTGATATAGGTCGCCCACCACAAGAAGAGGATGCAGTCGAAATACTTCATGAGTTACCGCCTGGAAAACACTTATCTGACAAATATGTGATTGGAATGTTTGACGCTGAGAATGTCCTTATTGGACTTACGGATATTGTAAAGGGATTTCCTGAGGAAGAAACCTGGATGCTGGGCCTGCTTCTAATCCATAGTCAGAAGAGAGGTAAAGGGCTGGGCAAGGCTTTTTATCAGGAAGTGGCAAGCTGGGTTAAGTCTGAAAAGGGCAAAAAAATTCGTATTGGTGTATACGAAGACAATGATACAGGGCTTGCGTTTTGGAAGTCAATGGGCTTTGAGGAAATCAAGAGAGTTGAACTGGAAAGAAGCTCAGGCAGAATGAAGTCGGTCATTGTCATGACCTGTAATTTGCTTTGGGAGGAGAAAGACGATGGTGAGTCAAAACCGCAATAAGGTGTCAAATGTGGATTATAGGATTGAATACGTGCTCAAAGACAAGCAGTCTTTGACACTGCGCAGCCCGAATGTTGATGATGCAGGTGCGCTGATCGAATATATGAAGACTGTTGATACGGAAAGTCCTTTTTTGGCAAGGGAACCAGGCGAGTTCAACCTAACCGTAGAGCAGGAACGTGACTTCATAAAAAAGTCCACAGGAAATGAAAATTCATTTTTTATTCTTGGGGAAGTCGGCGGTGAGATTGCAGGAAATTGTGCTGTTGCAGTAATCCAAAACAAGAAGCGTTTCATGCACCGAGCTGTCATGGGAATTGCCGTAAAGAAAGCCTACTGGCGTTTGGGAATCGGGTCTATACTCATGCAGCAATGTGTTGACTGGTGTGCCGAAAAAGGAATTGAGCAGCTTGAACTTGATGTGGTCACTGAAAACACACGAGCCCTGTCAATGTACAAGCAATTTGGATTTGAAGTCTACGGGACAAAGAAGCATGCCATGAAATACTCAGATGGAACCTATGCAGATGAGTATTCCATGATTCTCTTTCTTGAAAAGTAGACTGATTGAAAACAGCAAATCCGTGTATGAGTATAAATAGGAAGGTAAGATATTTTTTCAATCATTGCTGGAGCATTTACGCATGGTATGCGCAAAGAAGGCGAAGTGGTGTCCTATGTTGAAAATGATTATGAAAATTGCAGCCTATATGCTTCTGTTTTCACTCATATACAGGATTTCCGATTCTTTTGGCATAGATGAGGTCTATGTAATGCCTTGGCTCATGTTCATACTCTTTTCCACGTTTCAGCCGGGCTCTAGGCAGCCTAAGCGAGTGAACGAAGATAAGGCTGTCAGGCGCTCAAGACTGAAAAGGCGTCTCAAGCGGATTCTGATCCTCTTTGTCACAATTGTAGTGATAATTCTGATTATTTATTATGTGGATACACATACGCAGGCTTTTCAATAACTGTGTCTTGAGTACTGGATATTTGGACTCAAATCGTGTATAATAGAGCTAAGCCTGGGATGTCCGTTGCCTAGTAAAATTCAACCACTGGTATAGAAAAGGGAGCATACATTCTGTGGTAGATGTCAAGCCTTGCACGATAGAGGAAGGCAGAAGTCATGGAGAGTGCACCCACTTAGAGTGGGTGTGGTGCTGAATTTTACCGTGACGGCTTTCTGGGTAAACATGATTATTAGCCTTCATAGTTCGCTATGGAGGCTTATTCATTATTATCAATTAATGAATCATACATAAAAATAGCTGCCGAGGTGTATTTATGAATCCCTATCAGACAATTGAATTGGATCGTGAAAAAAAAGAACATCTATATTTACAGTTGTTTAAAGCCTTGGAAGTCATGATTGCCAGTGGCAGACTCAGACCGCATACAAAGCTGCCGCCAATTCGAAAGCTTGCAGAGATACTAGATGTGAACAATGTGACAATTGTCAATGCATACAAGCTTCTTGAGGAGGGTGGTCTGGTTTACAAAAAGGTGGGTAGCGGAACCTTCGTAACACCGCTGGAAGAGCATGTTGAAGAAGGTGTCTCAGAAAGTCAGGGGACTGCCGAAATAAGTTTTGCGGTCACATCACCGACTGCAGACCTCTTTCCAGTCACTGATTTCAAAACAGTGCTGAATGAAGTGCTCGATCGTGACAAGGGTCTCGCTTTCAGCTATCAGGCATCCTGGGGGTATTCACCTCTGCGCGAGTCAGTGGTCAGTTATCTTGAAGACTTTGGTGTTGAAGTGGAACCGGATGTCATACAGGTCATATCTGGAGCACAGCAGGGGATTGATATCGTTTCAAAAGCGATTCTCAACTATGGGGATTATGTCCTTGTAGAAGCGCCGTCCTACACAGGTGCCATTGCCGCCTTCAAAATGAAGGGGGCCAATATTATCGAGGTGCCCATGACCAGTGACGGAATTCATCTGGAGGCATTTCGAGAGGCTGTGAAGCGTTATAAGCCAAAGCTTTTCTACACAATGCCCAATCTGCACAATCCTACAGGTTATACCTATTCACTGGAGAAGAAAAAGGCGGTACTTGAAATTGCTTCAGAAAACAGAATGTGGATTCTTGAAGACGACTATGCGAGCGATTTGTATTTTGACAATAACAATTGCAGAGCCCTCAAGAGCATGGACGATGTAGACCGTGTCATATATATCAAGAGTTTCTCAAAAATCTATATGCCAGGCTTAAGACTTGGTTTCATGGCAGCGCCAAAAAGGCTTGGTCAGGAGCTGGTTGTTGCTAAACATGTTACGGACATATCCACATCGGGTCTGATTCAGCGGGCCTTTGACCTGTATTTGAGAAAAGGTCTATGGAAGAAGCAGATCAATGCCATGCGCCGTATTTTCAAAGAACGATATGAAGCGGCCATAGAGGCCATAGATGCTTACCTGCCCCAAGAGTGCTCCTATCACAAACCGGAAGGCGGACTCAATTTCTGGATAGAAATGCCGAGTTCTCTCAATGCGGACAATTTTGCGAAGTTTGCCGCAGATAACGGCATTGAAATCATACCGGGAAGTGCCTTCTATTCGGCACAGGGGAAGAGCAACTGTTTCAGAATCAGTGTTGCGGGTGTTTACCTTGAAAACATAGAGCCATGGATCATGAAGCTGATGCGCGTGCTTGACGCATATCTAGAAGCTCAGTCGAGGCTGCAAAAGGGGAGAAATGACTTTCTGCCCATACTTTAAAGCATAAAATAAACGGGATGCACTTTGTAAAGTGCATCCCGTATTTTTATGCTTTGATTTATGGATTTACGCAGATTTCTGCTGCGCATTCTTATTTTGATTCTGATTCTTGCTCTGATTTGAAGTGTCCTCAGCTTTTGGAGCTGACTTTTGACTGTCCTTGTCAGAGGCTTCTTTCTCAACTTCTTTCTTAGGTGGCAAATCAGAGGTGTTGATGTTGCAGAGACCTTCAAAGGCACCGCCTTCATCAATGACAAAACTCATAACCTCAATATCGCCTCTTAGAAGACCACTAGCATGAATTTTCAACATGCCATCGGAATGAATATTGCCCTCAACCTTGCCTGAAAGCTCAATGTTAGCTGCCCGGACATCCCCGAAGACATCTGCATTGCTGCCGATGATGACATCGCCTTCAGCAGAGATATTGCCTTTGACATGGCCGTCAATTCGAACAGATCCGCCGCTTTTCACGTCCCCTTCAATCGAGGAAGATTCACCGATAATCATATCAAAGTCAACGCTTGATGTAGTCTTTTGAAACATTTGCTTCATTTCCATATCCCCCTTAGTTTATAACGGATACCGGATCGATCTGAGTGCCTTCAAAGTGTATTTCAAAGTGCACGTGCGGTCCGGTGCTTTTTCCAGTGCTGCCGATTTCGCCAATGACCTGTCCCTTGTCCACGTGGTCCCCTACGGAAACAAGGTTCTTGTTGTTATGGGCATAAACTGTCTTGTAATCATATCCGTGGGATATGATGATGATTTTTCCATAACTGCCGTTATAGCCGGAGAAGGTAACCACACCTGAGCCAGCGGCATGAATTGGTGTACCCCTTGTGTTGGCAATATCGACACCCTTATGCATGCTTGTCCGTCCTGTAACCGGATCGCGTCGTATGCCGAAGCCGGATGTGATGGTTCCGTCTGCGGGTTTCAGATCAGGCTTGCATATCAGGAAATCGAGTGTGTTTTCAACTTCGTCAATGACAAAAGAGTACTCATCGAGCTGTTGCTCCATCAGTATGGAAATTTCATTGTCTTCGATCAGTGCAAGGAGTTGGTCGAGTTCATCATTATCCTCAGTAGGTTGCATGTCATAATTGGCAGCTTCAGAAGCTTCGGCTTCAAGCAGTCTGTCAAAAGACCTGCTCACTGGAATGTGAACACTGACGTCGTTATCCTCATTGAGTTTTGCAATTAGAGTAATAGCTTGTGTTTCGAGACTTTCGAGTTCTGTAAGACGTGATTCATAAACCTCGGCGACGCGCTGGGCCTGGGCCTTCATGTCGTCGTTGAGCTGTGCTTGGGAAGAGTTGAGTTCTTCGAGCCGTGCAATTCGGTCCTTGTGGTCGGCCATCTCGTCTGAAAGCTGTTTGTTTTCAATTGAGACGCTCCTATTATGAACAAAATAGTATACAAGTGCTGAATTGATTGTGACCGTTGAGATTAGAAGCAGGGCAAGTGCCCCATGAATTATGTATTTTGGCAGTCGAAGTTTTTTCACTTGGCCTTCTGCGCCAGGTACAACTACGAAGGTGATATCTTCCCGAAGCTTATCCATAAGATACTTCAAACGTTCCATATATCCCCCTAAATCGTTTGTTAAAGTTATTCTATCAGATGTTGATGGGACCTGCAATTGTATAAAAGTCAGTATTACGAGTGAATGTATACCCATATGGATGGATTTGTAACAGGAAGAAAGTACAGTTATTTTTGTAAATGCAAATAAAATTCAAAAAATTGTGATATTTGTATATTTAAGCAGGAAAATTAGGAAAATGAGCAGGAAAATCAGTAGGAAAACGGCTCAACCTATTGTATAATGTATGTAATGATACGAGTGGGAGGTCAATGATGACTGAAAAGAAAAGAATTGATCCAAAAATAGTAGAAATAGAAGAAAATTTTCGTTGGGTGTGTGGAAAAATAAAGAAAAAGGGGCGCGAAATCTTAACGGATTTCGAAATAACCCCACCTCAGTTCGAAGCCTTGCAGCATTTGATCAAAGAGGGAGAACTTACAATTGGGGAACTAAGCAGTAAAATGTATCTGGCATGCAGTACGGTTACCGACCTGCTTGACAGAATGGAACGCAACAGTCTCGTGGTGCGCGTGAAGGATGAACGTGACAGACGTATTGTTCGCATCAAGGTACTGCAAAAGGGGCATGACCTTATAGAAGAGGTGCTCATCACCAGACAGAAATACCTTTCTGAGGTACTGGAAGATTGCAGCAGTGAGATGATTGGGCAGATACAGGAATGCTTCAAGATTCTGAATGAAAAGATGGATATTTAGGCTGGCAGTGGCTTATTTGGAGGCAAATTAGTGAAAATCATCAATAGACGTTATCGCATTGTCGATCTTATTGAGACGGATTCTACAGGAGATGTGTTCCACGCTGTAGATTTGATGAACAGAGAACGTGCAGTGCGACTGAAACTGTTTACAAAAGAATATTCAAAATCTGATCGTATAAAGCGGTATATTGATGAGTTTTTGTCATGGACGACAATCAACCACCCAAACATTTGCGAGACATACGCATTTGAAATGGTTCGAAACGTAGACAATAAGACTGCGTCGCGGCATCAGTATTTTTATACATCCGAGTATTTCGATGCAAGTACCCGTATTGAATACAAGCAGCTGACGCGGGATGAGATACATACCGCAATTTTTGACATGCTCAGAGCGGTGCAGTATTTGCATTTCAGGGGAATGACCTATGGATACCTGAACTTTGACAACATTCTCTTCCTGAGAACAGACAAGGGACTTGAAGTCAAACTCAATGATTTTGCACATGTGGCACAGTATAAGGACATATCGGTTTATACGACAACCGAGCTCAATTCCTTTATGGCGCCCGAATCGATTTGGTATGAGCAGTTCGATAAGAGTGCTGACCTCTATTCTCTGGGTGTGCTGATTTACCTGATTTACTATCAGGGAATAGCCGACGGCGGGGCAGTTAACCGGCTTGAAGAGACCGTGGGGAACAATCCCCTTACCGAGACGCTGAAGAAGGTGACCAGCAGCAGTGCTGAGAACAGATTTACCTCTACAGATGCATTCATTAGAAAAATTGCAGACCAGCTCAGATATGATTATGGCTTTACCGATATTGATGCCTACAACAGGCTCTATAACGATATCGAACTTGTTGGAAGCAGGCGGTCAATCGATTCTATCATTCAGATCGCAGCGGACCGCATATACGACAAGAAGGGCCCGCTGGGCGTACGGATAAATGGCGATACAGGCATTGGCAAAAGCCGCCTGGTGTCTGAAATCGACTACAGACTTAAAATTGATGGATTTGAGGTCTTCAAGCATGAAATGACCAAACGGTCCAAGGAACCCTTTGTGGCCTTTAAAGCCATTCTCAGCAGAATCATTTTCAATGAAAAACTGAGTTGGGAGCTTATTCAAAAGTATGGACCGGAACTGGTAAAACTCTTCCCGGAGCTGAAAAACAGATGGGATGTTCAACCAACGCCAACACTCAAGGTTGAGCATGAACACCTTAAAATGGCCAACCGTATTTTTAACTTCCTTACAGAGTACGGCAGTGACAGACCCTTTGTACTGCTCATTGACAATGCCGATCTCATGAGTCCATATGAACACACCATCATTGATTTCATCACATCCGTGCAAAAAGATATTCCAATCCTGGTAATTTGTACCCATGGACATGGTGTCAGTGAAGAGTGGTTCGGCAACAAGTCTGTGGTAGAGCATGAACTCAACGCCTTTAACTTTGAAGAGGGGGCCGAGTTTGTACGACGTATGCTCGGTGTTGAAAAGAGTCCAATCGAGTTCAGTGCCCTTCTGGTTAAAACATTTGAAGGGAATGCCCGCCGCATAGAAGAAATGGTGCGGACCCTTTTCCTTGAAAAGAAAATATATGTAAACAAGTCGCGCAGATGGCAGTTTATGCTGCCTAAGGACATCCAGCACCTGGAGGCGTCAACGACATCTGAAAAGTGGATAGAGTCAACAGTCGACGACTTAGGTGAGGAAGAAAAGTGTATCCTGGAAGTAATCTCTATCTTCAATGAACCGGTAGGGACTGTAATCCTTGACAACATACTTTATGCCCTGAAAAAAGGTGCGCCGTCTGGTGATATGGACAAGATGGTTGACCGAGGCATCCTTGTGCAGAAGCTGGGTGACTGGGGCTATTCCTATGACCTGACCAGCATGCGCATGCGCAGCTATATACTCAACAACATTTCTGAAGAGACACGGGTGAATTACCACCGTATTGCAGCTGAAATCCTTGAAGATTTTTATAAGGATCAGGGGCGGCACATGTCAAATCAGCTGATTTATCACCTGATAGAGAGCCGGCAGAAAATGCGCGCGGTGAAATACTGTGTGCTTGCCGCTGAGGAAATGACCCGCTTTAATATTTATACACAAGCCATCGATTTTTATGAAAAAGCCCTTGATCTGGTAGACGTCATAAATCCTGTTATAGGGGTTGCGAGTCTGCTCAACCAAATCGGCTGGCTATACTACCTGCTTGGAAAGACCACGGAGTCAGAGGAACGCTATCAGAAGGCCCTTGAAATATCAAAGGCTCTTAGTGATGACGTTTCCTGGGTGGATGCCTATACAAATCTTGTGGATATTGCCATTTTGCGGGGTGAACTAACACGACCAATCAAAATGCTCGACGATATTTTAAATATTGCAGGCAAAAACAACTATCTGCAGGGTCAGCTCAGGGCCATGAAGTACAAGCTTAAGCTTTGGGTCAGAACCGGGGAATACGCAAAAATAAACGAAGAGCTGCCGGGCTTCATTAACCTGGCCATCGAGAACGACCTGCCGCACTTCACGGGCTCCTTCTACAATGAATATGGAGTCTATAAGGCGAAAATCGGCGACTATGAAGCGGCGGAGAATCATTTCAAAATCGCCCTTGAAAGCTTTAGAAATGACGATGACCGTTTTGAAGAGGCGCGGGTTTACAACAATATCGGTGTGCTTTACGCAGAAGGCTTTGGCGATGTGGATGTGAGCCGTCAGTATTACCTGAAGGCACTCAGCATTGTCAATGATCTAAACATATTGGCTACACGGCCGATTTATCTCCATAATATTGGCGAGAGCTACCTGAGTGAAGACAGATTCTCAAAAGCGCTGGGATATCTCAACAAGTGTATTCAGGCGGCTGAGGAAATCGACAGCCAAATGGATATTTATGCCGCATTGCCGCTGCTTTGCCAAACCTATATCAAAATGAACAACTACGAGCGCGCATATGGCATTGTTAAGAAAATGGAAGCGGAGTTTTCCAAATGCGATGATGATTTCACCAGCCTGCAGAATTACTATTCCGTTAGAATCCAGTTCTACATGCAGGTCAAGAACTTTGAAAAGGCAGAGAGGATACTGGAAACCTTCGCGGAAACGGTTCAAATGTCCAGCGCCTTTCAGAAGCTCAACCTCGAGCTTTTGAAATTCAAAACCGCATGGTACAAGTTCAATTTCCTGAAGCTCAACAAATCCGTTGAGGTCAATGAAATCAAGGAGATAGTTGATCGGATAGAGAACTATCATCTGGCCCATGCTGCGCGGGAAATACTGCTTGATATCTGCCTTGAGCTGTGCAACAGCAAGAAGTATGTCTATATGAACATGCTCCTTGATCTGGATCAGGGGCTGTCGAAATATTTCAACTCAGACCATTTGGCATGCAAGCGGGACCTTTTGAAAATCATGCTGTCAGACGAGCGTATTGATGGAATATCCAAGCTCATTAAAGAGGACAATGAAGTCATGAGCAAGGAGTGGCAGTGGTTTGCCTATAAGGCACTCGGAGATGAGTACTTTGTAAGCGGCGATTCCTATTTGGCCCTGACCAACTACCTCATGTCACTGGATATCATCAAGACGCTGACCTTCAGCATACCTGACGGACAAAGGGAAAACTACATCTTATATGATGAGGCTAAAATAGATTTAAAGGCGCGGATCAATGCCATCCGGCGCAGAATAGATATGAACAGCACCTCTGATGAGAAGCTGTTCATGCATGAACTGGAGACGCTGTCGGTTGACGACTATTTCGATCTGTCGGCAATCAAATCGCTCTATTACAATGAGTCCTTTCTCAAGAAGATTTACAGCTTGTACAATCAGAAGTTCAGCATGAACCTGTCGACCCTGGAAAATCTGGTTTCGCAACTGAGAAGGGATGAAAGTGAAAATATCAGATATACCCTGATACATTGTTTGCAGATGGCAATTGCAGACAGTGGCTGTGTCCTCGTAACCGATGCGCAGTCAAGAATTGTAGAGACCATAACCAGTGATGACCGCTTTGTCGTGCCGGATGTCAAAAGACTGATTGCCCAGATTGGACCGGAGCGCAAGGGGCTCCTGATCAACAGCTTTGAAGGCGATGGACTGAGCTATCTGCTTGCTGAACACCAGAAGGCGGTAATCCTCCTGCCTATTGTGTCAAAGGACAAAGATGAGACGCTCAAGCGGCGCATTGATGATGAGGAAGAAGCACACATACAAGGCTATGTGTATCTGGAATCAAATCAGGTCTTCAATCGCTTTAACAAGGAAATCTTTGACAAGCTCGGTAAGCTGACCAGCCTCTTCAGTCTGGTGATTGACAATCTGAACATCAAGAAAATATCTTCGATTGATGAGCTTACAGATGTCTATCTGAGAAAATATATTGAAGACAAGTTTTCCGTACAGCTTAATCAGGCTCGGCATAACAATGACAGGCTGTCTGTCATCATGTGCGACATTGATAAGTTCAAAACGGTCAATGACAGATATGGTCATAGAAGAGGCGATGAAATTCTCAAGCAGATCGGCTACCAGCTAAAAATCAGCCTGAGGGAGACCGACCTGGTCGGACGCTATGGCGGTGAAGAGTTCATTATCATACTCCCAAACACTGGAGACGAAGAGGCTGTAGTTGTTTCTGAGAAAATCAGGAAGAATATCGAATCATCCATTTCAATCAATGAAGATGAACCGATTACCCTGAGCCTTGGTGTATCGACATATCCTGACCACGGTCTCAACGAAGAGGAACTCATTGAGAAAGCTGACCAGGCCCTGTATCATTCCAAAAATTCCGGAAGGAACAGGACAACGCTCTGGAACGCCTTCATCGGCGAGGAAAAATCAAGGTTTGACAAGCTGGCAGGCATACTCACCGGAAATATCTCAAACGATACGCGGAACATTCAGGCCATTATGGATATTTTGGATCTCCTGAGACTGGGTGGACCGAAAGATGAAAAACTCTACAGCGTTTTGACGACGCTGATAGATATAACCCAGGCAACAAAGGGTGCAATACTTGAAATAGCAGACGATGAAATTGTTCATGTGTATGCAAGAGAGAAAGGTTATGACGAATGGCAGCCATTTGAGCTGGACATGGAGCTGATTGAGAACTATATGGAAAGGGATGCCGGCGACTATTTCATCAATTGGAACAAGGTTGCTGAAATCAACAGCATGGGCGGCAAGCCAAACTGGAAGTCTATGATTGTGATGCCGCTGCGTGATTTGAACCAGACAAAGGGTATGATTATACTCAGTGTACCGATCTCCATAAAGGAATTCGATTTTAGCGCATATAACTTTGTAGACTCCGTCAGCGGCGTCGTAATGAAGATAATTGGTTAAGAGGAATAAAACATAGAAGGCGAGTGATGAGAAGTGTCAGTAACGATTAAGGATGTAGCTAAGCAAGCAAACGTATCAATTTCAACCGTATCGAGAGTTATTAACGATTCCAAGCCAGTAAGCGATGAAATCAAGAAGAGGGTGCTTGAGGTCATTCGTGAAACAGGTTATACACCCAATCCGGTTGCACGAAGCCTTGTAATGAAGAAGAGTCACACAATCGGTGTGATTGTACCAGATATCGCTTCGTCGTATGTGGGTGAAGTTCTCAATGCAATGGAAGAAATCGCAAAGGCATATGCCTATGAAATCATTCTCTGTAACTCTTACGGTGAGTTGGAGCAGGAGCTTAAGTATCTCAATCTGCTGAATTCAAAGCAGGTAGAGGGTATCATTTTCATAACATACCGTCTGAAGCAGGAGCATAAGGATTTCATTGACATGAACAAGATGCCTGTTGTCATGGTCAACAGAAAGATGCAGGAAGATGACAACATGTATTCAGTTACAGTAGATCACTTTGATGCAGCCTACCAAATGACAAAATATCTTGTTGAGCAGGGCCACAAAAAAATTGCCTTGATCAGAAGTGGCACAACAAAGGAAACCTTCGGAATAGACCAGCTCGGCGGCTATCAGAAGGCGCTTGAGGAAGGTGGCATTTCGGTCAATGAAGACTTTGTCTTCGATGGAAACTTCAAGGCGCCAAAGGCCTATGAAGCCGTGCAGAGCATGATTGACAGCGGAAACCTGCCAACAGTCATATTTGCAACTGCCGATGACATGGCAATCGGTGCCATGAATGCACTCTATGACAATGGGTTTAAAATTCCAGAGGATGTTTCGGTAGTCGGCTTCTACGACACAAAGATGTCCAACCTGTACAGACCGAAACTGACGACAATCCGTCAGCCAATCTATGATATGGGTGCCGTTGCTATTCGACTTCTCATCAAGCTGATCAAAGGCGAAGAAGTTGCAGACAACATGATTCTCCTGCCGCATGAACTGATTGTTCGTGACAGCTGCAGGAAGATTGACGCGTAATTCGATTGTAATCTTCCTATTGATATGTGTCTCATGTTGCGATAATATAATCCATGTCGTAACGAGAGAAACAGGAGTGAACTATGATTATAAATGATTTTCTGCCCGTGTCCAGAGCGGATATGGAAAGAATGGAATGGAACCAGCCGGATTTTGTCCTGGTAAGCGGAGACGCCTACGTGGACCATCCAAGCTTTGGCGTTGCCGTAATATCACGTGTTCTTACAGATGCGGGTTATAAGGTTGCCATCCTTGCACAGCCGGACTGGAATGATATTGAAGCCTTTAAGGAATTCGGAAGACCGCGTCTTGGCTTTATGGTGACCGCGGGAAATATCGATTCCATGGTGAACCACTATACGGTCAGCAAGAGAAGACGTGACAAGGAGCTCTACTCTCCGGGCGGAGAAATGGGACATCGTCCTGACCGAGCCACAATCGTATACTGCAACATGATTCGCCGTGCCTACAAGAAAATGCCGATTATCATCGGTGGTGTTGAAGCGAGTTTGCGCAGATTTGCCCATTATGACTATTGGGACAACAAGGTCAGACGTTCGATTCTTGTGGACTCGGAAGCCAACCTGCTTGTGTATGGAATGGCAGAACAGCAGATTCGTGAAATTGCCGACTGCATGAATGACGGTCTGGATATTCAGTATATTCGCCATATTCCAGGGACGTGTTACCTGGTTGAAGATGAAAGTGAAGTCTATGAAGCCAAAGAAATTCCTTCGTTTGAAGCGGTTTCTGAGAGCAAGGTGGAATATGCCAAGTGCTTCAAGGTCCAGTACGATGAACAAGATCCCATTCGGGGTAAAACCCTCATGCAGAAGCACGGCAGACGGATTCTGGTTCAAAATCCGCCAGCTATGCCGCTGGAGCGGGAACGTCTTGACTGGGTCTTTGACCTTTCATACCAGCGGACCTACCATCCGATGTATGAAAAGGCAGGCGGCATACCTGCCATTAGAGAAGTGAAAAACAGCATTATCAGCGAACGTGGCTGCTTTGGCAACTGTTCCTTCTGTGCGCTGGCCTTCCATCAGGGAAGAATTGTTCGCAGTCGGAGTCATGAAAGTATTCTTAAGGAAGCGCATCGCATTACCGATGACAAGGACTTTAAGGGTTATATCAACGATGTTGGTGGTCCAACGGCCAATTTCAGAAATGCGGCTTGCAAGAAGCAGCTTAAGCTTGGCGCGTGTAAAGACCGCCAGTGTCTGTACCCAGAGCCGTGTCCAAACCTTGATGTGGATCATTCCGATTACCTTGACCTGCTTAGAAAGCTTCGCAAGGTGAGAGGTGTCAAGAAGGTCTTTGTTCGTTCTGGTCTGCGTTATGACTATATTATGGCAGACAAGGATGACACATTCTTCAAGGAATTGTGTGAGCACCATGTCAGTGGCCAGCTTAAGGTTGCACCTGAGCATATCGATCCCGATGTGCTGAAGTATATGGGCAAGCCGGGACGAAAAGTCTACGACGCTTTTACAAAGAAATATTTCAAAATATGCAAGGACATCGGCAAGGAACAGTATCTGGTGCCTTACCTCATGTCATCGCACCCGGGAAGTACAATGAAGTCTGCTGTGAAGCTGGCGGAGTATCTGAGAGACATCGGATACCAGCCGGAACAGGTGCAGGATTTCTATCCGACACCAGGTACGCTGTCGACCTGCATGTACTATACAGGCATTGATCCCATGACAATGGAAAATGTCTATATTCCTAAAACCGGAGAGGAAAAGGCATTGCAACGTGCATTGCTGCAGTATTCCCGACCAAGGAACAGGAATAAGGTCAAAGACGCCTTGAGGCTTGCTGGCCGTGAAGACCTGATCGGCTTTGGCGAGAAGGCGCTTATACGTCCTGACAAGGAAACACGTGAACCTCAAAGACGGGGAAAAACCGGGCGCAGCAATAGAAGAAAAACGCGTAAATAGCTTGGACTGTTTATGTTAGGGTATAAAG
Source organism: uncultured Acidaminobacter sp. (assembly GCA_963678925.1). Taxonomy (GTDB): domain Bacteria; phylum Bacillota; class Clostridia; order Peptostreptococcales; family Acidaminobacteraceae. Next base: position 3,569,141 of record OY787533.1, read on the forward strand.
TGAATCAGAAGGTAAGGAGTTAGTCTGTGTTATCAAAGGAAAAAATGGAGCGTATTAACGTGCTCGCTAAGAAGGCAAAGAGCGAGGGTCTCACAGAGGCTGAAAAAAAAGAGCAAAAGGTTCTTAGAGAAGAGTATCTGAGTGTCTTCAGAAAAGGATTCAGACAAAGACTTGAAAATCTTGAAGTCACATATGTGGAAGATTTGGAGAAGAAGAAGTCTTAGAGGAGGGAGAATATGTCAGACAGACAATATGTCATCTTTAAGCTGGGTGATGAGAAATACGGGGTTGATATTTCTAATGTAGGTGGTATTACGGAGTTTACAACGATTACCAAGGTTCCAGATGCTCCGGTATATATCGAAGGGATTATAAATCTTCGTGGGGATATCATACCGATTATCAACCTGAAAACGCGTTTTAAGATTGTTGATACCGCTGCAAATTCAGATCCGAGAATTATTGTGTACAATACAAAGGACCGCGATATCGGATTCATTGTTGATGATGCTTCTCAGGTCCTACGTTTGGAAGATGAAAACATCGAGCCTGCACCAGCAATCATTAGCGGCAAGGACCGCCAGTTTATTGACGGGGTGGGCAAGGTGGACGGTGAAATCATTGTTCTGCTTGACTTTGAAAAAATTCTCTCAGATGAAGAAACTGAAATGCTTGGTGACCTGGATCTTGGGTAAAGACGTGTTGAGAGCATGAATGGCTATTATCCGCTGGACTGTTGTTCAGCGGTTTTTACTTAATACGGATGGTGATTTGCCTATAATTAGTGTGACTTTAGTCCATAATTATGACAGTTTGGCAATAGAGTCCTAAAAATTTGAAAAGCTATGCTATAATTAAGTCACTAGAATAGATTGTACCTGAGGTGGAACAGTGGAAACTTTTGTGAGTCTTAAGCAGTTGGATCAAATTCTTGATACAACCGTTCATGCAATTGAAGAAGGAAAAAGCGAGATATTTGACTTGTCTGAAAAGGCGCACAAGGATATTTTGTCCATTGATACAGAGTACACACTCCTCCAGGCGCGACTAAGACATCTCATACAGGAAGTGGATGATCTTGAAGCCCTTGAGCGGGATAGCAGAAGACGGCTTGCTGAGTTAAGCAAGAAGTTTGGTTCCTATTCTGAAGAGGAGGTTCGGGGTGCCTATGAGTATGCTCAGGAGCTTCGTGTTCAGCTTACGCTTAAAAAGCAGGAAGAAAAAGAACTTTTCATGATGCGCTCATCTCTGGAGCAGCGGCTTCACGATGCAAAGGAAGTCCGCGTAAAGGCTGAGAAGCTGACTTCAAAAGTGAGCTTTGCCCTTGAATACTTGAAATCGACCATTTCTGAACAGATGGAAGAGCTTAAGAATAAGAAGGATATCGGCATACGTGTCATACGGGCTCAGGAAGACGAAAGACAGCGTATGTCCAGAGAAATTCACGATGGACCTGCACAGATGATGGCCAATCTGGTTGTCAAGACGGAGTATACGGAGCGGCTGATAGACAAGGATCTTGACAAGGCGCGAAATGAACTCCAGTTGCTTAAGGAAAACCTCCGGGACAGCCTCAAGGCAACGCGCAAGATAATTTATGATTTAATGCCGATGTCCCTGGATGACCTCGGATTAATTCCCACGGTTGAAAAACTCATTGACGACCATGAACGAAACAATGGGTACCGGATACATTTCATAAAAGAGATAAAGAGTGAGATTACCGTTTCAATAATCCGTCTGACCGTTTTTAGAATTATTCAGGAGGGCTTCAACAATATTGCCAAGCACGCCAAGTGCTCACTGGCGAATTTGGAGCTTAAGGTCAGCGGCCGTGAGGTTTATATACGTATTGAGGATGATGGAGTTGGGTTCGATCCTTCTGCAGTTGGTGCAAGACCAAGTGTTGATAGTGGTTTTGGACTTTATAATATCAGGGAACGAATTGATTATTTAGAAGGTGAATTTGAAGTTAAAAGCAAGAGAGGTAAGGGAACCTTGCTGATAGCCAAAATACCTTTAAAAGAGGGAGAGGTAAGGGAGTATGGAAAAAATGATTAAAATTTTGATTGCTGATGACCATGCGCTCATGCGCCAAGGCTTAAAGCAGCTTCTTGAACTTGAAGATGATATTGAAGTCATCGGCGATGCCGTTGATGGAAACGACGTGATTGAGAAGGTTGCGAAGCTTCATCCGGACTTGGTGCTGCTGGATATCAACATGCCAAACATGAATGGCATTCAGGCACTGCGAAAAATTAAGGAGCAGGGACTGGACGCAAAGATCATCATGCTGACAATCCATGATGAGAGAGAATATCTTCTTGAAACAATCAATCTGGGCGCAGATGGCTATGTCTTGAAAGATGCCGATGCCAACAGTCTTGTGAACGCAATTCGCACAGTGGACAGTGGAACGAATTATATTCATCCTACGCTGGCTTCTGAACTTGTGCGTGCTTATAAGCGAAAAGACGAGGAACCAGAGGAATCAAAGAAAAGCAACCTGACCAGGAGAGAGTTCGAAGTTCTCTGTCTTATTGCCGAAGGCAATAACAATAAGGAGATTGCGGACAAGCTCTTTATCAGTGAAAAGACCGTTAAGAACCACGTGTCGAATATATTCAAAAAAATCCATGTGAACGACAGAACACAGGCTGCAATCTATGCAATTAAGAACAATTTGAAGCCTTTGTCATAGTGCATAGAGATTCATTACGGAAACTTAAAACATTTACGCTTTGAACGGAACAGGGAAAGGGTTATCATATAAGTATAAGTCTTTAGCGTTCCGAAATAATTGACCAGCATGGTGAATTGTTTCAAAATGTAACTTGTGATTTGATTCATGAGTATCACAGACCCGCTATTGGCGGGTCTTTTCTAATCGTCTGGAAGGCGTGAGCTTCTGGAAATGAAATATGTGAGATTGACCTGCCGTATGGTACGAAGACCCTGTGGGAACTGTGGAATAAAAATTATTGGAGGTAATGCACATGGACGAAAAGAAAACACTAATGCACACATTCAAAAACGTTTGGGAAAACTCGGACGAAGCTCAAACAAGTGCTATTTTTGCACTGGGTGAAGAATACAAGGCTTTTCTTGACAGAGGAAAGACGGAAAGAGAATGTGCTAGAGATATTGTTCGTATGGCAGAGGAAAACGGATATGTTTCTGTTGAATCGGTCATTGCAGCGGGTGCGAAGATTACTGCAGGTCAGAAAATCTATGCGCTGAACAGAGATAAATCTGTCATCCTATTTGTCATTGGACAAGAACCCCTTGAAAAAGGCATGCATATCGTAGGGGGGCATATTGACTCTCCGCGTCTTGACCTAAAGCCCTTCCCGCTATATGAAGACAGCGGTATTGCAATGTTTAAAACCCACTACTATGGTGGCGTAAGAAAGTACCAGTGGGCATCATTACCGCTTTCTATCCACGGCGTGGTTATGACAGGCAAGGGTGAGAAGATAGACATTTCAATTGGTGAGGACGCATCTGATCCGGTGCTCTTTATTACAGATCTTCTGCCGCATCTGGCCAAAGATCAGAATCAGAAAAAGCTTGCTGAAGCAATTACGGGTGAAGGCCTGAACCTGCTAGTTGGAACGATTCCGGCAGCAGACTCTGAAAAAGACAAAGTGAAGCAAAACGTTATGCGTATTCTTAACGAAAAGTACGGCATTGAAGAGATTGACTTCACAACTTCAGAGCTTGAAATCGTACCAGCGGGCAAAGCACGCGATGTCGGTTTTGACAGAAGTCTTATTTCTGCATATGGACATGATGACAGAGTATGCTCCTTTGCAGGTGTTAAGGCTATTTTCGAGGTTGAGAACCCGACGGTGACAGCTGTTGGTATGTTCATGGACAAGGAAGAAGTCGGCAGCATGGGGAACACTGGCTCGGAATCAAGATATTTTGAGAATGTCGTTGCGGAACTGATTGCCCTTCAGGCGGACAACTACAGCGATCTTCTGATTCGCAGATCCCTTTCTGCAACGAAGGTGCTTTCGGCTGACGTATGCGCTGCATTTGACCCGAACTTCCCTGAAGTATATGACAAGAAGAACACTTCTATGATTGGAAACGGCGTTCAAATTACTAAATACACAGGTGCACGCGGTAAATCTGGCTGTAATGATGCCAATGCGGAGTTCCTGTCAGAAGTACGCAGTGTCTTTGAGGCAGGTGAGGTAATCTGGCAGATTGGCGAGCTTGGCAAGGTAGACCAGGGCGGTGGCGGAACCATCGCTTATATCCTGGCGAATGCAGGCGCTGAAGTTGTTGACTGCGGTACGCCAATGCTCAGCATGCACGCACCTTACGAAATCGTAAGCAAGGCTGACGTTTATATGACTTACAAGGCTTACAAGGCATTTATGAACCGATAGGTCCATAAGCCGGCTATAAACGCATAAATGATAAAATGAAAAGGCACTGCGGGGAGTAATCTACCTGCAGTGCCTTTAAGATTGTAGAAAAACTCTGAAATACTGTGTTGCTGGATGTAATCCACCCCAGTTACGTGCACAGAGTAAGCTCCTAGAGCGGATTGTATCCGCGCCTGGTCTTTCCAAGTTTTCTACAGTCTGTCATTTTGTCGTGATAATGGATGTCTAGTTCTCAGATGCCGCTGTCGTGTCGAGAATGAACTCCTTGAATGCTTCTGAGAGAGGGCTGAGCACACGCTTTGTATGGTAAACGAAATAGAACTTGCGTGTGATTTCAAAGCCGCCTACAGACAGTATTTTCAAGAGATTGTTCTGAAGCTCATACTTTAGAGCTTTCTTTGACATGAAGCTGATGCCAAGGCCGTTGGTGACCAGTTTCTTAATGGTTTCCGTGCTTTCGATTTCAGCCACCACATTGAGATCACCATAGCTGATGCCAGCGGATTTCAGTGCGTTTTCAACAACAGTTCGTGTTCCAGACCCTTCTTCTCGCATGATCACCTGGACGTCGCCAAGCTTTCTCAAGTCGATTGAGTCTGTGGCGGCAAAGGCCTCATTGTTTGGTGCAACAAGGACGATTTCGTCGTCCATGATTTCTGTATATTCCAGCTGCGGACTGTCTTTTTTGGCACCGACGATACCAAAGTCGATTTCACCTAAGTTGAGTTTGTCGATGACCTTCTTCGTGTCGTACTTCATCAGGTTGTATTTGACATCAGGATACTTTCTGCTGAACTTGCACATGACATCGGTCAGATAATACTGCTCGGGTATGGAACTCGAAGCAATTTCCAAAATGCCTTCAATGCGACCCTTGTATGAATTCAGTGAAAAGAATGCATGGTCTCGTTTGTTCAAAATACTTACGGCATACTTAAAAAGAATTTCACCTGCATTTGTCAGTGTGATGTTCTTGTTGGTTCTATTGAATAGGGCCGTACCCAATTCCTTTTCGAGGTTGTGAATATGATTGCTGATGGTTGGCTGGGTGAGAAATAACTTATCAGCAGCTTTTGAAAAGCTTTTAACCTTCGCAATCATGACAAAGCTCTCGAGTTGTTTAAAATCCATAGTACCCCTCCTAAAACTCTCTATATCAATCTTAACATCAGCTATTAATATTTTCAATAGGGGGTAAAAATACTTCTATAGGAGTTTTCCATGGAAAAGATAGGGGTTTGTAAATAAAATTTGAATTTATAACCAATGACATGTTCATAGACCCAAATTCAGTCTATAATGGGTATATGAACTTGAAAAGCTGAAAATATGAGCATTTCAGCCAGTGAGGGGGTTCTTTATGAACGATCAGAAGCTTCAATATCTTCTCTCTCAGGAGGAGGGTCCGAAGTTGGATTTCAAGGCCAGCTTGAACTTGCAGACCGCATCAGGGAAGAAAGAGCTTGCCAAAGACATCATTGCAATTGCGAACAGCACTGGAGGCAGAGGCTATCTGGTCATTGGCGTTGAGGACAAGACGAAAAACGTCGTTGGTGTTCGACCGGGAGAATACAATGAAGAGCGTATTCAGCAGGTGCTGACCCTTCGGTGTGACCCGCCGGTGGACATTCGCGTGGAGTATCTGGAGGTGGACAGCAAGCATATTTGTGTACTGACCGTTTTCAGAAGCTTCAAGAAACCGCATCAGATGCTTCAGACAGGTGCTTTTTACCTAAGGCGCGGATCGACTACAGATGTTGCAAGGCGTGATGAAATCGCCAGCATGCTACAGAAGGGCGGCCTGATCAACAACGAGCAGATGCCTGTTCTCAGACTCGACCTTGATGTATATGACATAGAACTTATGAAGAAGTACCTGGGAAGAATCAATTTGGCTGACCAGTCGGACAACTATGCCCTGCTGGCAAACTTAGGATACATACATTTTGACAGGGAGACAGATTCCTTTTGCCCAACCATAGGGGGACTTCTGCTCTTCTGTGAAAAGCCGCAGACCTACTTCCCACATTTCGGCATTCGCGTGATCGATATGCTTGGCGGATTCAAAAAGACCACCCATTTGACGGGCAACATCTTTCAAATGATGGACGCGGTTTCAAAATATCTTGAAAACCTCGGTGTACATTATCCGATTGCGGCAATAGAGGAAGCTGTTTTCAATGCAGTCCTTCACAGGGATTATTTTGACAATTCTCGAGATATACTTGTCTATCTGTCCCATAAGAAAGTGGTTGTAAGCAGTCCGGGTGCAATTTTTGGCCGGGAAAAGGTGAACAACATCGTGCATCAGTACGATTCCAAGCGCCGTAACAACTGGCTCTATCATCAAATGCTGACGCTGGATGACAAGAGGCGCTTTATCAAGCTTGGAACGGGTCTGCAGTTCATCAAGCAGGAAGTCAAGCCGTATGGAAGAGTCCAGATACTTAATTTGAGAAAAATTGACCTCTTCAAGGTCGTAATGCCTGGAATAGAGGAACTTATAAAAATGGAGGTAGAAAATGGGCAGAAATAGAATGATTATGATCGTTGATGACGATACGAATATCTCTGAGCTGATGACGCTTTATTTGAACAAGGAAGGTTACGAGACTAAGACCTATACCAACGGTCGCACAGCGCTTAAGGCTTTTGCCGAGGTGGCGCCTGACCTGCTGCTCTTAGATGTCATGATGCCGGAGATGGATGGTTATGAAATGCTGACCGAGGTGCGAAAGACAAGCAAGGTGCCTGTCATTATGGTTACGGCCAAAGGTGAGACCTTTGACAAGGTCCTTGGACTGGAGCTGGGTGCTGATGACTATCTTGTAAAGCCATTTGATCCAAAGGAGCTGCTTGCACGTGTGAAAGCTGTCATCAGACGTTACAGCGATCCGGTTGAGGAAAAGGACGCTGTCGTCGTTCCAAACCTGTCCATTGACAAGTCTGACTATGTCGTGACGTATCATGGCAGAAAGCTGGAACTGCCGCCTAAGGAGCTGGAACTCCTGTATCACCTGGTAAGCAACCCCAATAGAGTTTATACGCGTGAGCAGCTGTTGGACAGCATATGGGGCTATGAGTACATAGGAGAGACCCGTACTGTCGATGTGCACATCAAACGTCTTAGGGAGAAATTCCAGGAGGATGATTCATGGGAAATCAAGACAGTGTGGGGTGTGGGCTACAAGTTCCAGATGGAGTAGGTTGAAGCGGTATGAAAAAATTATTCTCAAAATTTACGGCAATTTATCTTGGTGTCCTCTTTCTTGGCTACATCATGATTACGGTTGTCATGAATCATTTTCTTACAATATCACTGGTCAATCAGCGTGTAGATGACCTGATTGCCAATGCAAATGCCTTTCAGGAGAGCTTCTCGATCATTGAAGATGCTCAGCTGACGCCTGTAGAGCGTATTTCAAATCTTAGAAAAGAGATCGTCGCACTGGACAAATACACGGGAGCGGATATTTGGCTTCTTGATGAACAGGGCAATTTTGTCGCAGTATCAAACGATGTTCTGCAGGACATGGATTTGTCCATGCTGACACAGGAGGACTGGAACAATATCTTTTCAGGCCATGTTCTAGTGAAAGAAACACGCATGCAGGACGTCTACAACGACACAATCCTCATGGTGGCGTATCCCTTTAAGTCAGATGATGCTGTGCATACTGCCATGTTTATGAACGTCATGATGCCGGAGATTGAAAAGGCGACATACGCCATTACGGGCAGGGTGTTTATATCCATGTCTGCGATTGTCATGATTGCTGTTATTGTCCTGTTTACATTTACCCGTAAAATAAACGGTGAGTTCATGGAACTCAACCGGGCGGTCAAGGATGTTGCTTCCGGGAACTTCGACCAACAGATCCGGATCAATCGGGATGATGAACTGGGTGAGCTTGCGCGGAGCTTTAATTATATGTCACGGGAGCTGCGTAAGCTGGAAAACACAAAGCAGCGCTTCATATCTAATCTCTCCCATGACTTGAGGTCTCCGCTGACTTCCATTACAGGCTATATCCGCGCCATTCAGGATGGAACCATACCGCCGGAAAACCAGGAGCGGTATTTGAACATAGTCTTGTCTGAAAGCGAAAGACTCAAAAAACTTGTGAACGACATTCTTGAGCTCAGCAAGCTTCAGAGTGGTCAGATGACGGTGAATAAGACCGATTTTGACATTAACCAGATGGTGCTCCAGGAGCTGGACCGATTTGAGCACCGGATTATTGACAAGCATTTGAAGCTCCACATTAATCTGAGTGACACCAAGGTGCTTGCCCATGCGGATGAAGACGCCATGCGTCGCGTTGTTTACAATCTCATTGACAATGCCATAAAGTTCATAGATATGGATGGTGAGCTTAGAATTAAATCAGAGCTTAAAGGGAACAAGTACCTTATTGGTATACAGAACTCTGGACCAGTTATTCCAAAGGACAAGCTCGATTCCATTTGGGACCGTTTCAATAAGCTGGATGATTCAAGAGGTCGAGAAAAGGATTCTTCTGGACTGGGTCTTGCAATTATTCGTGAGATCATCAGGGCACATGATGAAAAGATTGAGGTCTATTCCGACGAAGAGGTTGGGGTCATGTTTGTCTTCTCTGTGGAAACGCAGATTTTCAAATCCTAGGCACGCGTTTACAAATTAATTAAGATGTTTCACACTTTGTTCATAGTTTAGTCAAAATATCAGGCTACAATGTAAGCATAAGATATGACGTAAGACAGGAGGTGTGTAGGATGTTAAGACTAATTCCGAACAACAGGGACAACAGTCTGGCCAAAAAAGGCGATCCCTTTGACAAGTTGTTTGAAAGCTTTTTCAACGATTTTGACAAGGACTTCTTTTCGCCGCTTGGCAACTTGAATTCTAAGTTCAACTGTTTCCAGGTTGATGTGATTGATAACGAAGAAGCCTATGTTATTCAGGCCGACTTACCCGGGATGAGAAAAGACAATGTACAAATAGAATATGACAACAATTATTTGACCATCATTGCCAAAAGGGAAGAGAAGGCTGAATCTGATAAAGACAACTATATCAGGCGGGAAAGACGCGCCGGTGAATTCAGAAGAAGCTTTTACATTGAAAATATCGATATGGAACAGGTCGATGCTTCTTTCGAAAACGGTGTTCTCACGATTAATCTTATAAAGGTTAAACCAACGGGTCAGAAGAAAATCATTCAAATTAAGTAAGTGTACTTTTGATGCGCCTTGGGTTATCCTCCATGGCGCATTTTTAAACTCTAAGCCTGAGTTGACGGAAAGGAGTCATGAAATTGGAAGACAGACATTATAGTATTTATCAAATGGATATTGTTCAGCAGCCTCAGAAAAAACCAGGAAAGAAAAGACGAACCATGGCAATTGTCATTGCTGTCATGCTCATTGTTTCAGGTGCCTTTGGCGCCGGGTATCAGTATTCGCTATCCGCTAAAGATGCAGGTCCGTATTTCTATGAAGCTTCAACGTCTGCTAAGGACGCCGTCAGTCCGGTTGGATATGACGGAACTGAAAAGAGTATCGTCGATATTGTTGAAACCGTAGGACCATCCATAGTGGGGATTACAAGCAAGGTTCAGTACCGGGACTTTTTCAATAATCTTCAGGTAAGTGAAGGTGCCGGATCGGGCGTGATTTTCAATATTGACTCAGATGATGTCTTTATTATGACCAACAACCATGTGGTGGCAGATGCGTCTGAGCTACTTGTTGAAATAACAGATGACAAAATGGTGGATGCGGAAATTGTCGGTAAAGATGAAATGACAGACTTGGCCATCGTTAAAGTGAAGCGTTCAGATATTCCAATAGAAATCATGAGCAATCTGAGTCCGGTTGTCTTAGGGGACTCTGACCAGATTCAGGTTGGAGAAACTGCCATCGCCATCGGAAATCCGCTCGGTTACAATAAGACAGTAACCGTAGGTGTAATTAGTGCGATTGGTCGTGAGGTATCACAAAACTCACTAGCTATGCTTCAGACAGATGCGGCAATCAACCCTGGCAACAGTGGTGGAGCCCTTGTGAACAGCCGCGGTGAGGTTATTGGTATTAACTCGGTTAAAATTGCGGATACCAGTGTTGAAGGCATTGGGTTTGCAATTCCAATCAATGAAGCCAAGCCGATTGTAAGCCAGATTATCCAGAAAGGCTATGTTTCAAGACCGTTCTTGGGTATTTCAGGCCAAACGGTGGATGAACAGCTGGGTGAGATTTACGGTTTGCCGGTAGGCGTTTATGTGGCAAATGTCGTTCAGACATCTCCTGCCGATAAGGCGGGACTGCAGCGCGGGGACGTGATTATTGCAGTAGATGACACCCGTACCTTCAGTTGGGAAGAAATGACCGATGCTCTAGGTGATTATGAAGTCGGAGATACTGTAAAAGTGACGGTTGTACGTGAAGACCTGAACAAGCTTGAGTTGAATGTCACCCTTGCGGACAGAAACGATTTTTAAACTGAATAGGAATCATTTGGAACTGTTATAGACGATAAGGCGCGCTTCGCATTCTGTGGAGCGTGCCTTTTGTGCTGTTTCAGTTCGTTACCAGATTGTAACTCCAAATAGGTTCAGTCATATGTACAATTTGCAGGCTGGAGTGATAGAATGAGATTAGCAAAGGACCAATTTGGAGGTCGTAATGAAGAAAAAGATAGCCATGATGGCTTGTATGATAGCAATTGTTCTTTCATCCTGCACTGTTCAGGTTGAAGATTCATATAATAAAGACAAAGAGACTGTGGAAACACAGGTAACAGCAAATGACGGCGCAAGTGACCAAGGTGAAGAAGCTTTGATTGAAGAAAATGATCCTGGGGCACTTGCCGACTTCACGGAAATGCTCGATGACATGCAGAGTAAACGGGATTACTACGCTGAACAGGTAAGGCAGCAGGGCGTGGATGATGTCCTTTACGAAATAGGCGCGCCTGTGACAGTGGCCAAGCTTGAAACAATAGATGACACCCGCGTTCGGGCAATTCTTGAAGAAATCATGAGTAAGGGCTATTCTATCGTAGACCAGGGCGAGTATTTTACTGTAAACCTGGATTACGCCTATCTGATGGAACAAAGCAGGAACCTTACAGGTGCTGTGCGTGATTACGTGGAACTCTATTATTACAATCAGCGTTTTCGAGAGCGTCTTGAAAGCCTGACAAATATCAATATGGATGAGTATGCCGCAATGATCATCCGCGCAGAAAATCATTTTTCAAAATGGCCGGAATCTGCCTATAAGGGTGCGTTGAACACCCTGTACAAGGAAGAGCTTCTCTTCTATTTTTTAGGTGATGCCAACTATCAGGTCTTTGATTACAATACCAATAAGCTTAAGGCGGAGAGTCTGGAGCTTATGAAGAAGCATATGAAACTCTATGAAGGATCTGAATTTTCAAGCCTGGGAGTGAAGTATCTTCTTGCCCTCGAAGGAAACGATTATGCCTATCATCCGGAATATATCCAGATGATTGACAACTTTAGACGTTTTGGTGTGGGTTCGGATTTGACACTTGTCGAAAATAAAATCATGGACGCCAAGCAAAGCATTTTCATCCCTGAGCTTAAGGGGCATGAGAACATGACCATTCAGGAGAGTATCAATACCCTAATCAGAAGTGAGGTTGATGCTGTAAAGCGTGAAACCGGCTTTACCGATGATTCTGAGGGTGTCTTCTATTTCAATACCTATATCTATTTTGCAAACAGCCAACTGCTCAGTCTGGAGTGCATAGGGTCGCATAATCAAAAAGACTGGACACGGGACACTTCGGTGTCAAAAACCTATACCTTTGATTTACTGACTGGAGAACCCCTGACGCTTGAGCGTCTAATGGGACAAAATACTGCAGAACTCGATGCGTGGCTGCTTCCAGTTGTGAATGCGGAGCTCCTGAAATATTTCGGGGACGATTCAGAAGTGGAGACCCTGGAAGACGCGGCATATGTCCTGCAGTCAGATGCGATTCAAATAATTGGTAAAGATGCAACACATAGGGTATATATTCCCAAATGGGTGCTTTCTGAACATATTGACATCCGAAAGATATTCAGAGAATAAAGGAGGAGGCAGATATGCAGGGAGAGGATAAGCTCGTAATACTATGGACAAGCGGTGATCCGATAACAGCTGAAAAAATGGTGTTCATGTATGCGCTCAATGCTTTAAAGCATGCATGGTGGAAGGAAGTGACCATACTCGTATGGGGCGCTTCTACAGCACTGGTAAAGGACTCTGAGAAGGTTGCAGAAATGCTTGCGGGTCTGGTGGAGCACGGTGTGGATGTTTGTGCGTGTAAAGCCTGTGCGGATAGCCTTGGGGCTACTGAGACGCTGGAGGCACTTGGGGTTAATGTGAAGTATACCGGTGAAACCCTCACAGAGTACCTGAAACTGGACTATAAGATCCTAACCGTTTAGAAAGTCAAATTCACTTTAAGTGAGCTCGTAAGGAACAACTTGTGAGAAGACATACAATGAGATGAATCAGGACCTTAAGTGCCTGTGTATTGGTACAATTTTATAAGTACACCAGTTCAAATGCTGAAAATGCCTGCTCAAACTGAGTTTTGACAGGGTGTTTTTCAGCATTTTTTATTATCAATATATTCATAATGTCCAATTGTGTACAAAAATGTCCAATAGAGTCTTGACTGTCCAGTCTTATGGTGATAGGATGAAGTTGAAAAGGGGCGCGATAACTATGGAAGAAAAGTATTATACCGTTGATGAAGCTGCCGATAAAATTGGGGTTCATCCCAAGACAATCAGGCGATATATATTTGGTGGAAAGCTTGAAGCTCTTAAAGTTGGAGGGCAATGGCGCGTATATGAAGAGGCGATGGGTAAATTTATGAAACAAGGAACGCAGTGTAACCACGGCTCAGATTCGAGTCAAGTCAGCAATGATGACTTTTGTGTTTTTATGGATTCAGATCTGTTTGAATCGGACGATGTTGTACAAATATGTACAATAGTTGACTATTATGTTGAAGAACGACGAGAAGTCACGCCTATGGTCAATGCGCTGATGGAAACGATGAACACCTTTGAAAATGACAAGAGTGCATCGCGTTTCAATTATGTTTATGACCATGTTGAGAAGAAGGCAAGATTTGTATTCTGGGGCTGTCCATCCATGATTGAAAAAATGGTTGGGGCCTTAAAGCCATTCGAGTCATGCAAATAGGCTTGGTGCATTAAGGAGAAGGTTATGGGAATTCAAAAAACATATCGGGTGGATGGAATGACCTGCGCTGCCTGCTCAAGTGCGGTAGAACGCATTACAGGCAAGCTTGACGGCGTTGAGTCAGTCAGTGTCAACCTCGCCACAGGTAAAATGAATGTGGTGTTTGATGCTGAAGTCGTATCGCAGGAAGTAATCTTCCAGAAAATTGAGAAGGCAGGCTACATGCCCAGTGAGGATGTGGAGCTCAAAGAGGTTGTCATTCCCGTGGAGGGCATGACATGAGCGTCCTGCAATGCGGCCGTGGAACGGTCGATTAAGAAACTGGACGGTATCGAATCGGTTGTCGTAAATGGCGTAACCAATAAGGCCATGGTCACATACGATTCAAAAGTACTCCGAGTATCACAAATCAAGCAGGCTATAAAAAAGGCGGGTTATACCCCGCTCGACATAGAAAAGACCACCTCTTCAAAAACTGTTGAGGAGACACAGGCGCAGGCAGATAAGACGTGGACACGCTTCAAGGTTGCTATTGGCTTTGTCATTCCCCTGCTGTATATTGCCATGGGGCATATGATGGGACTGCCGATTCCTGAAATAATCAGGCCGGATGTGCATCCAATGAATTTTGCACTGATTCAGCTTGTCCTGACAATTCCCATTATGATTGCTGGATCAAAGTTTTATACGATGGGCTTTAAGACGCTGTTTACGGGACATCCCAACATGGATTCCCTCATCGCTGTTGGAACCAGTGCGGCAGTTGTCTATGGACTTATTGCCATGTTTGAGATATCAATTGGAAACACGCATTGGGTCATGGATCTCTACTTTGAGACAGCAGGAACCATTATTGCGCTGATCATGCTGGGAAAATCACTTGAGTCACGCTCAAAGGGAAAAACCTCTGCTGCCATAGAGAAGCTCATGGGCATGCAGCCCAAAGAAGCGATTGTGCTCCATGACGATGAAGAAATCCGCATTCCAATCGAAGAGGTTGAACCTGGCGATGTTGTCCTGGTTAAACCAGGCGACAGACTGCCTGTAGATGGCGAGGTCATCGATGGCAGAAGTTCTGTTGATGAATCCATGCTGACGGGTGAGAGTTTACCGGTGGAAAAGAACATTGGTGACAGTGTTGCAGCGGCGACGGTCAATAAGAACGGTATGCTCAAGGTAAGAACTCTGGGTGTGGGTGAAGATACTGCACTGGCAAAAATTATCCATATGGTGGAACAGGCACAGGGTTCTAAGGCGCCTATTGCGCGTCTTGCGGATATAATTTCTGGTTATTTTGTTCCGACAGTCATTGTACTTGCTCTCATTGCAGCGGGTGCCTGGTGGTTGGCAACAAAAGATATCAGTTTTACACTTAGAATTTTCATATCAGTTCTTGTTATTGCCTGCCCTTGCGCACTTGGACTTGCGACACCGACTGCCATTATGGTTGGAACAGGCAAGGGGGCAGAAAATGGCGTGCTGATCAAGAGCGGTGTTGCACTTGAAACTGCGCATAAAATCAATGCGGTTGTATTTGACAAGACTGGGACTATAACAGAAGGTAAACCGACCGTAACAGATGTATATTCGGCATCTGACATGTCTGATAACGACCTTCTCGGACTTGCGGCATCGGCTGAGAAGGCTTCTGAACATCCTTTGGGAGAAGCGATAGTCGAGGCGGCCCATCAGAAGAATATCAAACTCCAAGCGGCCAGCGACTTTGAAGCTGTTCCAGGACACGGTATCAAAACACTTGTAGGCGGAAGAGAAGTTGTCATCGGCAATGAAAAAATGATGAAAGCCTATGCCCTTGAACAACGTGAAATAGACCATGCACATGAACTGGCTTCACAAGGTAAAACGCCTATGTTTGTTGCGGTTGATGGCAGTTTTGCAGGCATTGTGGCCGTTGCTGACACTGTGAAAAGTTCCAGCAAGGCTGCTGTACAAAGACTCCATGCTATGGGAATAAAGGTAGCCATGATTACGGGCGACCATAAGACCACAGCAGCAGCAATCGGCAAGGAGGTCGGCATTGATATGGTCATGTCTGAGGTGCTCCCTGAAGACAAGGCAAATGAAGTCAGAAAGCTTCAGGAAGAAGGCATGCTTGTCGCAATGGTAGGGGACGGTATAAACGATGCACCTGCCCTTGCCCAGTCCGATGTAGGAATTGCCATTGGGTCCGGTACAGACGTTGCGATGGAAAGTGCTGATGTGGTTCTCATGAAAAGCGATATCGCAGACGTGGTGACTGCAATTGAACTCAGCAGAGCGACCATAAGGAACATCAAGCAGAACCTATTTTGGGCATTCTTCTACAACTCGGCTGGAATTCCACTTGCTGCAGGTATCTTTTATGCACTTGGCGGACCGCTGATGAGTCCGATGTTCGCTGCGGCGGCCATGTCCTTCAGTTCTGTTTCTGTGGTAAGCAATGCGCTCAGATTGAGAAAATTCAAGCCGACCGCCTAGGGGGTTGCCTAGAAGCAGGCTTAGGGTTGACTGTAGATAACAGCCATCAGGCTGTTAAATAAAAAGAATATATTATCTATAAAAAAGGAGATTCTCATGAATAAAGTTATGATCATTGAAGGTATGTCTTGCAACCACTGCAAAATGCGTGTTGAAAACACGCTAAAGGAACTTGAAGGTGTGACGGATGTTCAGGTAGACCTTGAAAAAAAATCCGCTGAGCTGGTTCTGTCAGAAGATGTGGCAGACGCGGTTTTGACTGAAGCGGTTGAAGACGCAGGATATGATGTCGTTGAAATTAAAGCATAGCATGTAAATCAATCTTTGGGGATTGGAGGCGGTAGTGTGAATGTAACTTTGGACAAGGGCGTAGTTGACTATTTGGATTCAAAAAATGTGGATTCATTGTCACTTCTGCTAAAGAGAAGTGGCGGCGGCTGATGCGGGTCTATCGAATATCCAGAAGTGGAGTTCGGGGCACCGGAGGTGCCTGATGGGTTCAATCAGTACGAAATTGGTGGTAAAAAAGTCTATGTGCACAAGCGTGTTAAAGCTGTGAACAGCGGACTGAATTTCAAGATTAAAAAAATGCTGTTTGTAAAACAGATTGTCGTTGAAGGAATTCGTACATCGGGTTTCTAGAAGAGGTAAA
Organism: uncultured Acidaminobacter sp.; assembly: GCA_963678925.1. Taxonomy (GTDB): domain Bacteria; phylum Bacillota; class Clostridia; order Peptostreptococcales; family Acidaminobacteraceae. The sequence continues at coordinate 3,585,884 of OY787533.1, forward strand.
CCCCTTGCCAGTAATGTGAATGTGGCAAGGGGTGTTTTCTTGCGCTTTAAAATAGGGTTGAGACGTGAGGCGATTGCGTAGTCGTGTTTGTCAGGGGTATAAATATAGAAGAGCGGTGAATGGAGGGGAAGATATGAAGGGGAGAATTCTTCTTAAAAAAGGTGACATAACAAAGCTTGATGTGGATGCGATTGTCAATGCTGCAAACAGAAAACTCATGGGTGGCGGTGGTGTGGACGGCGCAATACACGCTGCGGGTGGCCCTCAAATCCTTGAGGCATGCAAGAGTCATGTCGATGCTTATGGGGAATGTCCTACCGGCGATGCTATTGTGACTACCGGAGGGCTTTTGCCTGTAAAATATGTTATCCATACCGTAGGACCCGTTTGGCAGGGTGGCAGATTCGGTGAGAGGACTATGCTTGAAAGCTGTTATGTGAAATCGCTTCAGATGGCACAAAGCAATGGGGTAAAGACACTTGCCTTTCCGAATATCAGTACGGGAATTTATGGATACCCTAAGGAAGAAGCGGCTGAAACAGCTATTGATGCGGTTCTGAAGTTTATGGATGGTCCGCATGATTTAGAAGAAGTCATATTTATGTGCTTTAGTGATGACAACTATGACTTATACGAAAAAATACTAAAAGAGAAAAAAATCACTGATTAGGCTTGTATTATGAGCCAAACGTATATATAATGTTAACGTAAAAATAATTTTAACGATGATATGGAGTATTTTATGATTGCTTAGTTTCTTAACCAATAATTGAATCGATGCACAAAACGGATTAAGCCTTAAATGTATAGGGAGCAACCCGTTTATTTGTCATGTGCATATCGAGGTCGGTTGAGAAACGCAAGAATAGTATCCATATCACATCCAAAATTGAAGTCCATAAGACTGAAGTTCTGAGAATGTTGGGTATGCTTGCGCATACCCATTTTTGCGTGAAAGACAAAGCAATGCGTGTGTGCGGTTGCATCGCGCTCTTGTGCTTGTACGAGGAGAGCGGTGCAAGGGCAGATTGCCCTGCGGGCCCCCATCTTTCACCAGATTTCTACTCAAACACATTTTCGTGTGATCTATATAACCGAGTTCGATGAATAGCTCCCAATTGATTGCCTATTGACAGGAGGAAATGAAATTGAACACTAACACCTACACAAAACTTGAATTCATCGCCATCAGAGAAGCCCTAGCAGACTACGCGAAATCTGAAGAAGCCAAGAATTCATTCCATGAGCTTGAGCCCATGTTGAATCCCAATGCAATCGAAGCTGCACTTGATGAAGCTGAAGATGGCTTATATCTTGCTGAAAACGGGTTCAGAGTTCCAGTGCATAGCCTGAGTGGTGTCCGCGCTGCAATGAAAATGCTTTCTAAGGAAGCGGTTCTGACACCACATGCTTTTCAGGACCTGAATGCCTTTCTTGAACATGCCGCGCGCATGAAACGGTTCATGCTTGAAAAGGAGAACTTTCTAAAGCGTATTGGTTCTTATGCTTATGGGATCGAACCTCTTGAGGAGCTTACTGACCAAATTTCAGGTGCCATCGAGAATGGACAGGTGGCTGACAGGGCGTCGAGCAAACTGATGAAAATAAGAAAGACGCTCGGACGCACTGAAGCAAAAATCAGAGAACGTATGGACCGATATCTGGCTTCACCGGAAATGGCCAAATATCTTCAGGATGACAGATATAGAATTATTGACGGCAAGTTTGCCCTGCCCGTGAAAAGAACACAGAAGAATTCTGTTGACGGTATGCTGGTAGGTCATTCGAGCAAGGGAACAACTGCCTATGTACAGCCAGAAGCCGTGCTTAGACTTCAGGAAGAGCTTGAGACCTTAAGAGCCGATGAAAAGGCGGAAGAGTATCGAATATTGAGTGTGCTGACTGGTCAAGTGGCGGGCCACACCCTTGAAATCAATCAGAATATGGATATTATGATCAAGTATGACATAATACTGGCAAAGGGACGCCACGGTAGACGCATAAAAGGAAACAGACCCGTCTTTAACCGCAAGGGCATTATTCGGCTCGATGCGGCCCGTCATCCGCTTCTGGGAGAAGAGGCCGTACCGCTGAATATTGAAGTGGGCAGTGAGTATAGAAGTCTCATCATTACCGGCCCAAATACAGGCGGCAAGACAGTTGCCCTCAAGACGACAGGCATATGTGCCCTCATGGCCGTATGTGGTCTTCTCATTCCTGCAGCTGCAGATTCAACCCTGCCTCTGTTTGAAGACATACTGGTCGATATTGGAGACAATCAGAATCTTGAGCAGTCCCTGAGCACATTCTCAGCGCATATTGAAAACATCATCGGCATTGTAAAATACGCCAGAAAAGGGACACTGGTCCTTCTTGATGAAATCGGTACGGGTACCGACCCGGTTGAGGGTACAGGTCTTGGAATTGCCATTCTTGAAAAGCTGCATGAACAGGGGGCCACGGTTATGGCAACAACCCATTTCAGCGAAATCAAGACCTTTGCAAAGACGCATGAGGGCTTCCAGACCGGGAGCATGGCATTTGATGTAGAGAGCTTGAAACCCCTTTACCGGTTGGATATTGGTAAGCCGGGGGAGAGCAATGCATTTTTGATTGCCCTGCGTCTTGGACTCAATTATCAGCTTATTGAAAGGGCCCATCAAGCGTCCTATGGTGAGAAAAAAGCCTATAAGGATATTGCTGTTAAGCTTGAAAAAACAAAGGAAAAGATGGACAATCAAAAGAATCAAGGTACTGAGGACGGTTACAATGCGGGTTCGGAAAGAACAAAGGTAAGTGCGAAGACACTGCGAAAGCAGCTCAAGGTTTCGCACAAGAAACTCGACGAACCTGAGTTCCAGGTAGGGGATGCTGTAAAAATCAGCGGACTCCCTGCTGTGGGGATTGTTTCTGATGCGCCTGATAGAAAAGGCGAGTACCAGGTCATGTACAAGAATAAGAAAATCAAAGTCAGCCATAAGAGGTTGGAAAAATATCTCGACAAGGAAGTCCTCTATCCGGAAGAATACGATATGGATATTGTTACAAAGTCCAAGGTCAGAAGGAAAAAAGAGACAAAGCTCAGAAAAGGACATAAAGACGTTGTGCTTGATGACAGCGAGTAGTGACAAACGATTGGAGGTACTTGATGGGTGGATTTACAGACCGTGTTGTAGCGGTAATATTAGAAATACCAGAAGGCCGTGTGGCAACATACGGTCAAATAGCAGATCTGAGTGGTTATCCAAGAGCGCCACGCCAAGTGGCAGGCGTACTGAAGCGGTATTCCGGCAAGCTTGACCTTCCCTGGCACCGTGTCATCAACAGCAAGGGCATCATCTCCATCAAGGAAGCGACCGGGCGGGCAGAACAGAAGCAGAGGCTCATGGATGAAGGCGTTGAAGTTGATGCTGAAGGAAGAGTTGACCTGTCTGTCTATGGCTGGAGACCTGTCCTTCGAAAGTAATCCGTGTCAAAAATGAGAGACCACAGACCGATGCATCTTGAAATTGTCACATAAAACCCTTAAAATCATGAATAAGTATTCTTTTTAGGCAGCATACATGACCAAACCGTGAACAATTCGTGAATCTTTGCACCGAAGGAATTGATTCTACGTATTTGGTGGTAAAATAATAATAGAAGCAATAAGGGTAGTTATACCTTAGCAAGAAAAGAGGTAGATAATTATGAAATTATGTTCAAGATGCAATAAGAATATCGCAATGATATATATGAATAAAATGGAGAACGGCAAGGAAACAGTAGAGCAGCTATGCATCAAATGCGCTCGAGAAGTGGGCGTTCCTGGAATTGACAACCTGCTTAAGCAGACGGGTATGGGCGAAGACGATTTGAACCATATGATGGATCACATGAATGACATGTTCGAGGGCATGGACCCTGAACAGATGAATCTATCCGATATCATGGGCATGATGAATGGAATCGAAGATTTTGACGGTCTCGATATGGAAGATGAGTTCGATGATGAAGAGCCGCTGGATCTTCTTGAAGAAGAAACTTCAGGCGATTCTGAAGCACATGGTGCGCAGACTGAGCAAAAGAAGAAGAAAAAGAAGCGGTTTGGCCAGAAGAAGCATCTCGATACCTACGGGACCAATCTCACGGACAAGGCGGAAAATGGCGATATCGATTCGATAATCGGCAGACAGCGTGAAATCGACAGAATGGTTCAGATTCTTAACAGACGTACGAAAAACAATCCGGTTCTTATTGGTGAGCCAGGTGTGGGCAAAACGGCGATTGCTGAAGGTCTTGCGCTTCGAATTGCTGAGAAACAGGTGCCGGCTAAGCTTTTCAGCGCGGAAGTTTATCTGCTGGACATGACAGCCATAGTTGCAGGCACCCAGTTCAGAGGTCAGTTTGAGGGTCGTATCAAATCCATTATTGACGAAGCCAAGGAACGTGGAAACGTCATTCTTGTCATTGACGAGCTGCATAATATTGTCGGTGCAGGCGATTTGCAGGGTGGGGCCATGAATGCGGCAAACATTTTGAAACCAGCTCTTGCAAGAGGTGAGGTTCAGGTAATTGGTGCCACAACCCTTGAAGAGTACAGAAAGCATATTGAAAAAGATGCGGCACTTGAGCGGCGCTTCCAGCCGATTGTGGTGGATGAACCGACACCGGAGGAATCCGTTGAAATTCTGAAGGGCATTCGCGGCTACTATGAGTCGTATCATATGGTCAAAATCTCAGATCAGGTTGTTGAAGCCTGCGTAAGACTGAGTGACCGTTATATCAGAGACAGATATCTCCCGGACAAGGCCATTGATGTGATGGATGAAGCGGGTTCAAGGGCAAATCTGAAGAATAAGGGTCTTGTGGAGCTTGCTGCGCTTAAGGAAGACCTGGAAAAGGTAAGACTGGACAAGCTTCAGGCAGCAGAGCTTGAGGACTATGAAAAATCAGCGGATTTGAAAATGGCGGAGCTTTCCCTTGAAGAGAAGATTGAGCGTCTTGAAGAAGAAGCAAGCCATGTTGAAATAGACATTGAAGATATTGCCTATGTCATTGAAGCCTGGACCAAAATACCGGTCCAGCGTATTACTGAAGACGAGGCAGACAGACTGCTTATTCTTGAGGACCGATTGAAGCGCCGTGTGATTGGACAAAATCCAGCCGTTGAAGCCCTTGCCAAGGCAGTGCGAAGAAATCGTTCCGGATTCAGAAAAATGAAGAAGCCAACATCCTTTATCTTTGTCGGCCCGACAGGGGTCGGAAAGACTGAGCTTGCAAAATGCCTGGCGGGTGAACTTTTTGGCAGTGATGAGAACATGATCCGTCTGGACATGTCTGAATATATGGAGAGACATACTGTAAGCAAACTGATTGGTGCGCCTCCTGGATATGTTGGATTTGATCAGGGCGGCAAGCTGACAGATGTGATAAGACGCAAGCCCTACTCTGTTATTCTGATGGACGAGATTGAAAAGGCCCATCCGGATATATTCAACATTCTGCTTCAGATACTGGATGACGGCAGACTTACGGACAGTCAGGGAAGAACCGTTTATTTCGACAACACGGTCATCATTATGACTTCCAACCTGGGAACAAGCTCTGGTGCCGCTAGAATCGGTTTTGGTTCTGATGGAACGGCTGCGGTTAAGGAGAAGGTTCGAGAAGCGCTTAGAAGCACTTTCAGACCAGAGTTCCTCAACCGTGTTGATGACATCATTACCTTCAACAAGCTGGGACAAGATCAGTTTGGTGATATTCTTGCCCTTATGCTTAAGGAAGTTAAGGTTGAACTGCACGATAAGCATATGACAATGGATATTGAAGAAGATGCCAAGGACTTTCTCATTGAGAAAGGCTATAGTGAAGAGTTCGGTGCAAGACCAATGCGCCGTGCGATTCAGACCTATCTGGAAGATGAAATCGCCGAAGCGTATCTGCGCGGTAAGATCAAAGAGGGTGACCATCTTCATATTTCCCTTGAAGAGGGTGCTTTAAAGGTCCTCCCAAAGGCCAAAAGCGTAGATGAAATCCTGCAGTAGTCCACAAAATACATGGACCATGAATATCATGAAATGAATGAATAAACACAAGCCAGTGTACCCCGCAAAAGCGATGGTGCATTGGCTTTTTTATTTGAAAAAGACTTCCTTGCATTTTGTTAGACAAAAGTAAAATAGGGGTAAATACCAAAAAGGTATACTTTTGCCATAAAAAGTGATTGGAAAAGCCAACACATTGAATATAGGGAGCAGGTTTATGGACAAGCACATAAAAGAATTGGATATTCAGGACAACTTTATAGGGAAAATTTCCCGTTTCTTCGTAGGCCGATTTCAAATGGTCTTGCTCTTGATTGCCTTGATCATAGGGACAGGGGTGTCCGGTGCATTCGTGATGCCAAAGGAGTCTCTTCCGGAAATCGTGTTTCCGGCAATCATGATCCAGACCCTTTATCCCGGGGCATCACCTGAAGACGTCGAACAGCTCATAACCGATAAGATTGAATCGAAAATGAACGATCTGGACGCCCTCGATGAAATTCAGTCAGATTCAAGCTTCAGCTTTTCTTCTGTAGCCCTCATTTTTGAGGAGGGCACGGATATGGATGAAAAGAAGGTTGAAGTGGAAAGCGCCTTGTCTGAAATCGACTTTGCACAGGGCATTGAAAAGCCCAAAACCATGACATTTTCAACCTCTGAAATCCCCCTGCTTCAAATAAGCCTGTCCGGGCCTTTTACGACCTTTGAGCTTACCCGATACGCTAAGGATATCCAGGAGGAACTTGAGCAGATGAATGGGGTGAAGACGGTCAACCTGTATGGGGGTCTGGACCGTGAGATTCACGTTAACTTGAATCAGACACGCTTGCTCGAATACGGGCTCTCACCGTCAGATGTACAGCAAGCCATTTCAGCGCTCAATGTTGCAATTCCCATTGGTGATGCTACCCTGAGCGACCAGCGGGTTGGTGTGAGAATCGATGAAGAACTCGATTCCGCCCAGGCACTGGAGCATGTTCTGATCACCACACCTAAGGGGGGGCATATATTCCTAAAGGATATTGCCCAGGTAACAGATTCAAATGAAGAAGTGGATGAGTACAGCCTGACCTATGTTCGTGGTGAGGGCAGTGAAAAGGCTCAGCGGGCTGTTTTCATAGAGGTCCTAAAGAAGGATGACAGCGATGTCATTGGATTAAGCAAGGCAGTTAGAGATCAAATCGGTCATATGGCGGGGGATATCTATCCAAAGTCGGTGACTGTGAATATATCAAACGATCTTTCAGAATACGTCAAGAAGGACCTTGACAGCATTCGATCGAGTGCGGCATCAGGTCTTATTGTCGTCGTGCTGGTGCTGTTTCTCTTTATTGGCTTCAAGGAATCGCTCATCGTTTCGCTGACAATCCCAATTACTCTAATGGCAACACTTGCAGTGCTTGATTTTTTAGGCATGAGCCTTAATGCCCTATCCATATTGGGCATGATTGTCGCGCTGGGTCTGCTTGTGGACAACTCCATTATCGTTATGGAAAACATGGACAGACTCAATCGTCTTGGTGCCAATGCAAGGCTTTCGGCTATAAAAGGCGTGAATCAGGTAGGCTTTCCGGTACTTGCTGCTACCCTCACAACAGTCGCTGCATTTTTTCCTCTGGCAATCCTGCCTGGAATTATGGGTGCTTTTATCAACACAGTTCCAAGAACCATCATTATTGCACTGGTAGCCTCCTTCGGCGTTGCCATCACCATTACGCCATCTGTATACTCGAGACTGCTCAGAAACAGATCGCATCCACTGCTCCACAGACTTGTGCATTTCGTGAAGCTGGACACCAGCGTTGCGACCTCCGTTGAGAAGGTTCTATCTGTACTCCTAGTGGTGGTACTGGCCTATTATGCCTTTTCAGGCAGTGCGACGCAAATAAACCTGGGGATCATCGCAGCCCTGTTCTTTGGAATCCTCATGGCTGTCAAGGTTTATCTCTATGGCGGGCAGGGGCTTGAAGATGCGCCAGCTATTCAGTACTACAGAAAGTTTGTCAAATACATCATACAGAAAAGACGCAGGAGAATTCTCGTCATACTCATTGGTATTTCAACACTTGCAGCCAGCTTTACACTTATTGGTGCCGGACATGTGAAAATAGCCTTTTTCCCAGACACGGAGCCAGAAAGCCTGCAGATTATTGTCGATACCCCTGGGGGAACGCCCCTTGAGGAGACGGCCCAGACCGTTGAGGCTGTCGAAGCTTACTTAAAAACGGTACCAGACATTGCCGCCTACAATATCACACTTGGAGGAACTGAGGTAGATAAGGCTACAATCTCGGTCATCTTCACAAGTGACAGTGACCGACAGACGGATGGCTTCACCATACTCAGTGATGTAGAGAAAGCGGCACTTCATATACCCGGCGCTCGAATCATCGTAAACGGATCGGCGGGACAGGGACCACCTGTTGGAAAACCGGTAAGCCTGAAAATCATTGGCAGGGACTTGGGTGAGATGAGGGCCCTAGCCAATCAATACGCTCAAATCTACGATTCCATAGATGGGGTTTACAATATAGATGTGGATGCCCAAGCGGACTCACCACAGGTTCAAATCGATATACTTGAGAAGAAAATCAGCAGTTACGGACTCACGGTGGCACAAATTGCCGCTCAGCTTAGAAATCAAATGGACGGTCTTGTTGCCGCAACCATCAATGTGGAAAGAGAAGAGATTGATGTGGTTGTAAAGGTCGGCCGCGAGGAAATGGCAGATATCAATGCCCTGCAGTCCCTGTATATCGTCACACCGTCTTCCGAAATGATTCCACTGTCGCATATTGCAGTAATCAAGGAATACAGCGGACTTTCCAGTATCATTCACCTTGACAGTGAACGTGTCATTACCTTGGAAGCGGATTTGGCGCCAGATATGAACATCAATGATGTGACAGATACTTTTGAAAGGTTATCTGACTCTATAGAGCTTCCATCCGGTATTCGGACCGAGTATGGCGGTGATATCGAGGCTATACAGGAGAGCTTTACTGACCTTTTCAGAAGCATGCTCCTGGCGGTTTTTCTCGTATTTATCATATTGTCAGTCCAGTTTAATTCTGTAGCTCAGCCCTTTGCTATTCTCATGACAGTGCCTATGGCCATGATTGGTGTTCTTCTTGGTCTTGCTGTGACAGGGAATGAGTTTGGCTTTTATGCCTTTATGGGTCTGGTTGCTTTGGTTGGCATTGCAGTGAATGACGCCATTGTTCTCATCGACTTCATGAATTATTTGAGGCGCAGCGGCAGCACCCTTGATGCTGCAATACTTGAGGCTGGGACCATACGTTTCAATCCGGTTCTGGCAACAACGCTGACCACCATTGGCGGCGTTCTGCCGCTTGCATTCAGAGATACCTATTATGCGCAGTTCAGTTTCTCGCTGGTATTTGGACTGCTTGTTACAACGATTCTTACACTCGTATATATACCGGTGTTTTACCATATGATCGAGGGCGGAAAAGAAAAACGTGCCAAGCGAAAATTGCACGCTGAGAAGGAGGCGTAAGCATGGACGTGAAAAAAGGAAGATGGAAAATCATAATTGCGGTAGTGCTGCTTTTGTCTGGATGCGCCCACAGGGATGAAAATGAGACCCGTGAAATGACGACTGAGTCAGTAGTACCGATTCAGGTCGTTCAAGTGGAAAAAAAGGAAATTTATGATAAAATAGAAGCGCTGGGCGAAATAAAAGCCAAGGCTGTTTATGAAATAAGTGCTGGTCTTGGCACAGTAGAAGAACTTTATGTGGTCACGGGTCAAAGCGTTGATAAGAATCAAGTGCTTTTCGAACTTGAAACAGACAGTCTGGAGAAAAACTATAAGGCCGTTGAAAGTCAGTTGAGAACCCTTCGAGACACACTTAAAATTCAAAGAGACGATCAGGAGCGAACCTATACAAGACAGACAGCTCTATTTGAAGCGGGTGCAGTCTCAAAGCGCGAACTCGAAAATGCAAAACTCGCCTATGACCAGCTGGAAAAACAGTATCAGGACGCGCTTGTGGCCTATAGCAATCAAGTAACTGATTTAAAGAATGGTATTGAGGACTATCAGGTCAAAAGTCCGATTCAGGGCAAGGTGGCAGCAGTGCACATTAAGAGCGGTCAGGATGTTCAGGGTCAGACCGCAGTAGAAATCATTGATGACTCAAGTGTTAAAGCTGTCATAGGCGTGACGGCCCAACAGGTTAAGCTGATTGAACCTGGCGATGGCGCGACCGTATACGCAAATGGAGAAAGCCATAAGGGGATGGCTGCATATGTTGATTCCATAAATGCCATTCCTTCAACCACAACAGGACTTTATGAAGTCCAGCTCATGCTTGAGGACAATACATTTGACGTAAGAACAGGTGAATACGTAGAAGTTGAAATTTTGATAAATGTTAGAAAAGTCCTTGTTATTCCTAGAAATGCCCTTATAATGACTGGTGAAATGAAAAAGGCATTTGTTGTGGAAAATGGTCATGCTGTTGAGAAATCTCTGACAACAGGAAGTGTTGAAGGCCTCTATATCGAGGTTGAAGGTGGTCTGAATGAAGGCGAAGAAGTTGTTGTCCGCGGCCAGGCATTTCTCAAGGAGGGCTCAGCAGTCGAAATCATTCAATAAATGTTAAGAAAATGGAAGTTGCACATGTCTATACTGAATTGGGGTATAAGACATTTGAGGTGAAGTGTTATGAAGTCTCTTCTAAAGAAAATCGGGATGTTCGGCGGTATGGGCATACTGGCCATATCGCTTGCTTCATGCGGTGAAAAAGAACCCGTTAAAGTTGGCTATACTGCCAATATGAGTGAACTGGCCTCTGATTTGGGGGTAGATGCACGTAACGGCGTTATGCTTGCTGTTGAAGAGAAAAATGATGAGGGTGGCGTTAAAGGGCATCGTATAGACTTGGTCATTAAAGATGATAAGAATGATCCTGCTGTCGCAAGCCTTGTTCATGAAAAGTTCAAGCAGGAAGAGGTTCAGCTGGTAATCGGGCATCTTATGTCTGGTCTTGCTGAGTCGATGCTTGAGAGTGAAAGTGAAAATATGCTCTTCCTGACACCGTCAATGAGCACGGATGCTTTTACGGGAATTGACGATTATATTTTTAGGGCATGCCCATTGATTGACGGACAGGCCAGCCTCCTGGTTGAGGATGTCCTGGAACGTGGATACACTTCCATATATATTGTGTATGATGGAAGAAATGCAATGTATGCCAGAGTCCTTGAACGTATGACTCGGGAAATGTGCACAGAATCTGGAATCGAAGTTAAAGGTCTATTTGATATTTCAAAGGCGACAGATGATTACGCAAGTGTCGCAAAAGATATCGCGCGCGTACAGCCGGATTGTCTCTTTATGATAACCAGTTCCATTGACACGGCTTTTATGGCGCAAAGGGTCAGACAGCTTGAAGAGGAAGCCATGCAGCTCTATTCTGTGAGCTGGTCAATGACACGTGATATGATTGAAAATGGTGGTGTTTCTGTAGAAGGCATGCGTATGATCGGCACCTACATACCTGAGACGCTCTCTGAAGAATACGCGGATTTCAAAGCGGCGTTCGAAGAGCGATTTGGCTACGAACCGACCTTTATTGCCGAGTATGGATACGATACAGCAAAAATATTGATGCAAGCCCTTGAAACAGCAGGGTCCTTTGAGCCTGCAGACGTCAAGGCAGCACTTGTCAACATGGAGTACGATGGTCTATATGAGACCATTAAATTTGATCAGTATGGAGATACGAATCGACGCTATTTGATTCACGTTGTGAAAGATGGCGTCTTTGAACCTGAGTGGAAGTGATTTTTTGAAATATGGAGAAATGTCTTTGATTCGTGCCATACGTACAGCGATTATTGGCATGAGTCTGGCAGGGTTCATTTTGGTGGGACTGACCATTGGAATCACCATGAAAAGCTACATGAACAATCAAATAGAAAAGAATAACGAAATGCTTGTCGACTTGCTGCTTCCACAGATACAGCATTATTTTGTACACCCGGAAGGCATCGCACTCGGACTCAAGGATCTTGTTGACCAGTCTGTTGAAACGGGAGAATCAGTACCCCTTTCAAAACTGCTGAACACGCTTTCCACAACCTATGTCAGAAGGGTGGAAAAGCTGGATGCGAGCGGGATTATTCGGGATGTGTATCCAGAAAATGACAACCTTTTGGGACTTGATACAAGTGGCAGAAAATATGATTTTGAGCCAGGCACAGATCGGATTTATCGGTCTGCAACCTTTGTGGATCCCATTTCCCGAGGGGCAACGATGGCATTCATCGTAGAAACATCGGACAAGGGTCAGCTTGTCATTTATCCTGATCTGTCAGAGGTTCAGGGCTTTCTCAACGGCGTGAGACTCTCTGAACATTCTCAGCTTGGTATTGTTGACATGACAGGTGTTTATGTGGCCCATAGCGATGAAGTATATGCCCTCGACAGATATGTAGATCCGACTTACCATGAGTGGGTGGCATCGCCTCGCCGTGATATGGGGGTTCGAACAATAGATGGTGAACAGTACAATGTTACCGTTGAGGCAATCAACGATACAGGCTGGGCGCTTTTTATTTATCAGTCCATAAAGGATTTGAACAGCGGGTGGATCTGGTTTGTAAAATGGACAGGAATCATTTCTCTGATGATCATACCGGCGCTCTATCTGATGAGTGCTTACATAAACAGAAGAATAAGCGGTGATATCAGAGTGCTGAATGATGCGGTGGTCATGCTGGAGTCAGGATCAGAACAGACTCAAGCTGTCAACCTCAAGTATAAGGAGACTGGCGTAGTGTTTAAAACCCTTCAGGAAACTGGGGGAGAGCTGCGAAAAAGAGAAAATGAGATCAAGGCGCTCAATCGGGGACTGGAAAAACGGGTTCAGGAGAGAACGCTCGATCTTGAAGCGGTAAATCAGGAACTCATAAGCACAATCGAAGATTTGCAGGAAACCCAGAACCGTTTGGTAGAGTCTAGAAAAATGGCTGAAATCGGTCGGGTTGTTTCCGGTGTTGCCCATGAAATGAACACGCCGCTTGGAAACGCGCTGACAATCAGCAGTTATATACAGGAAGAATTTATCAAAACCTCAGCTCGACTGCTTAATGGAAAAATGTCAAAAAATGAGGCGAAAGAGTGGTTTGAGTCTATTGGGACCAGTCTTGAACTGCAAATCAAGGCCATATCGAAATCCGCATTCCTGGTTCAGGAGTTTAAAAAGCTCGATTCAAATCAGCCTATAGCCAAGGACTGGTTCAATTTGAGTGACATTCTCGGCGTGATATCTGAGACCTTTAAAGAACGCTTTGAATGTGAAAACTGCAAGCTCCACATTGCTGTTTACAATGAGCAAATACACACAGATGCAGCGATTCTTAGAGATATTGTGGAACTGCTCATTGACAACATTATCGTTCATGCTTATGATACAGAAGATACCAAGGATGTCTTTATTGAAGGCAGGTTTGAGCAAGATGCCTATCTGGTCTCTGTTTGGGATACAGGGCGTGGCATTGACAAGGAAAATCCCCTGTGCGCATTCAACGCATTTGAGAGCAATCGGCGTGAATATGGCAATATGGGCTTGGGCCTCTTTATTGTAGGCAATTATGTGCGAAATCTTTTGGGTGGAGATGTAGAATGTATTTCTGGGATGAATGCCGGTACGCGAATCGTCATGCGACTCGACCAGCCCAAGGGAAAAAATGAGCAATTTGAATGAATCATTGATGAGCCGGGTATTTAAAGAATAGACGTATGAGGGTGAGTTTATGGACACAGAATTGCTTTATACAATTGGGGTAGGAAATTTTAGAAGCTATTTGAGCATCTATATCATGCAGGTCGTCATCTTTCTATTATCTACGGATATGAATGAGCCCTTAAAGGGCGTTTTGATGGCTTTCTTTTTGGCGTCGCTGATTTCCATGATTTCCATGGGGGTCATATTTTACTATAATGGTGAAATCGCAACCTCTGGAGGTGCGATGCGGTATATACGAAGTATTGATGACAAGCTGCGTCTGTTCAGAAAGGTGCTCATGATTTCCTATGCATGTACACTGGTTCTTCTGATTTTGATGTTCATTGCGGGCAGTGGTGTGGCCGAGTATTTTATTTTTACGGGTCCGGCAAGCCTTGTGGTGGTTTTTATCGTCATGACCGTACACGATTATCTTACAAATATGCGATATAAGCAGCTGAAAAAAGCAGATTGGGTCTTTGATTACAACAGGGAACCGTCTGTGCGAACCGTATCTACAGGAATGAATGTTGGAATTGGCATGTTCGACGAACAGAATCATTTCATAATCAGCGAGTCTCCAAAGGCCATGGAGTTAGATGAGGTCTTTGGCGAGCTGCCGCCAGGAACAAAACTGAGTGGGCATAGGCTCAAGAAGCCGGAGTATAGGGAAATACGCTTTAACGGGGAATTCGAATACAGAAGCATGAATGTTTTCAAATCCATAAACCTGAAAAGGGAGTCCAAGCACGATGTGAAGATGTTCAATCTGTATATGCGCGAACTGGAGAAATATTCTAGCCTCTACCTGATTGAAGATGGCTTTGTCAAATGTCAAAAGACCACAATTGCCATCAACAAGAATAAAATAGAAAAGTACATTGAAGAGAATGATTATATCAGGCGATTTGTTGCCAGTAAAGAAGCTGAGGTCGCTTACATTTCCATGATGCTGAAGCCGGAGTTTTCAAAGCAGTCAATGAAACGCTTCATGAATAAGCATACAAAGGTGATTGAAAGCTATGTGTTAAGACAAACCGGACTGGGTCTCTTTCTTGAAGACAATGACCATCCAAAGCTGCCAGAGCAGGACATAAGCTACTTGCAGCAGTACATGTCCCTCAACCTGGAGGAATACATGTGTAAACCCAAGACGGTTGAAGTGGAAAATAATTACACTTCGCTTCAGGACCGCCTAGACAATTATCCAAGGAAAAAGAAGAAAAAGGAAGACGAGTTCGGAAAGACCCTGCATCGGTTGGATGTCGGCGGTGAAAAAGTCTACTTCTTTGCTGAAGACTTGAAAACACTGGGTGAGCTCGATGAGATCATATTCTCAAAATTCATCAATCGCGATTTGAGAGCAATCAAAGAAAAGCATGACATTGATGAATGATGCCTTTCACAAACAAAGCCGTGTATGGTTATTCCATACACGGCTTTTCTTCTTCGTCTTATTCTTCCTCTTCTTCAGGCTCCACATCAACCAGTTTTCCCATGTAGATATCCTTTACATCGAACTCAATGCCGGTCTGTTTCTGAATTTTAAGGAGCAGCTCGATTTCGCGGTCGGTCGTAAGGGTAATGGAGACACCTGCTTTTCCAGCTCGGCCAGTTCGGCCTGCACGGTGCGTATACTCATTCAAATCCTCAGGGACATCCAAACTGATTACATGGCTGATATCTGTCAGATCCATACCTCTTGCAACGAGATCAGAGGCAACGAGTACATTTGTCTTTCCAGATTTGAAGTTGTCAAGAATCGCTTTTCTCTCAAGCTTGGTGGCATTTCCGAAAATGCCCTCTGCCTTTATTTTATGGTAGGCAAGCTTCAGGGCTACTTCCTGAACAAGTTCATTTCTATTGATAAAGACAATGGCTTTTGTCGGGTTTATTGCGTGAATGACTTTTCTCAGTTTCGATATCTTGTCGCGACGTTCACAGAGGATACAAATGTGTGAGATGGATTCATTGACCTGCGCCTGTTCAATGTTGATGTACTCTGGCGCATCCATCACTGACTCACAGCGTTTCACAGCATCCTCTGGAATGGATGCAGAAAAAGCAAGAATTTGTCTGTCGCGCAGTGTTGTCTTGATGACTTCTGAAACGACCGTGAAGTTATCACTTGAAAGAAGCTTATCAGCTTCGTCAATTACAATGGTCTTCACCTGATGCGCTTTAATTTTTTTCATTTTGATCAGTTCAAGGACACGACCAGGCGTGCCAACGACTATATGGGGCTTTTTCTTCAAAGCCTCTACCTGACGCTTGATGTTTGCCTGTCCGATGATTGCAGTTGAACGAACTTCTGCCTTTGAGCTGTTCGAAAGGGATTTGATAACGTTGTTGATTTGAACAACCAGTTCGTGCGTCGGGGCTATAATCAGTGTGTGAAGCTCCTTTGAGCTGGCATCAATTTTTTCAAATGCAGGCAAAAGGTAAGCTAATGTTTTGCCGCTGCCGGTTTCGGCTTGAGCAATAAGGTCTATACCGCGCATTGCTGCAGGAATTGCACTTTCCTGTATGGATGTAGGCTGGGTAATATTCATTTTTTCAAGACCTTGCACAAGGTGCTTGCTTATGTTGAGTTTTTCAAAGGTGTTCATATTTATCTCCTTACAGATTGTCATCCGTAGATTGTATAGTTCATTGCAGATTTTGTCAATTGTCATTTTCGAATGAGGCTTCAACATATGCAAGTGGGATGATTCCCTCGATGACCTTACATTTTTTTAAAGTGAAGTCATGCTGAGACAGGTAATTGTGGTAGGAAGATTCGTCAAATGTCCTGTAAACGGGATAACCCATGCAGCTCAAGGATTTGATAATCATTTGAGAGCGCAGCTTCTCCTTGTGCAGGAAATTTGCAGCGATAAGCTTGCCGCCCGGTTTTAGAAGCCTTTTGATCTCATGCATAACGTACTCTGGATTTTCAAGCACATGCAATGCGTTTGATAATATGACGACATCATATGTATCATCATCACAGGGCATTGCTTCGGCGTTTGAGACAGAAAAGTTCACGTTCTGATATTTGGAAAAGGACTTGTTGTGTCTTGCTGTATCAATCATGGATTTTGAATGGTCAACAGCGTCAATGGACTTGCAATATGGACTCACAGAAAGTGAAACCATCCCGGAGCCCGTAGCAAGCTCTAGAACTTTATCCGTATAATCAATGGTTTTTACAATATTCAGATACAAGTCTGCATAAACGGTTTCTGCAGGGGAGATGAGCCTGTCATATACCTGCGCCCATTTATTCCATCTGTGAATGTTCTTATTAGAATTCACAGTATATTCCTCCTTTAAAACACATGCGCAAATTAAACTAAACTAAACTCAAATAGTGACATATTTCAAGTATAGCCTCTTATATCATTTCTAAACTTATATGAAGGGATATTAATACAAACTTATTATAAGTATGGAAACAATAGCTTTTGTTTAACCTATGCGTGGCCAGTATGGGCTTTAGCGTCCAAATACCTTTGCAACGGTCTCCATTTTTTCGATGATAGGAAGGTTGTAAGGACAGCGTGGCAGGCATTTTCCGCATTTTATACATGCGCTTGCAGTAACGGTCTGTCTGCTATAGTAAGTTGTTGCATAACCCGTCATGTTATAACGTGTATAATATCCCTCGGCAATAAACATGTTAGGGATGTTGATTCCGACTTCGCAAGGCGCACAGTAGCCGCATCTTCTGCAGAAGTTGCCGTCCAGGTCTTTGATGATGGCGTCAGCGGCAGCTTGTTCCTCGCTGTTAAAGCTGTAGTCCGGTCCCAGAACACTGGCGTTTTGACGCACTTCTTCAGGAGATTCCATACCTGGAATTGCAACCGACACATTTGGGTTTTGGAGTATGTATTTAAGACTGACAGCTGGATTGTCAATGGCGCCACCAGCAAGTGGCTTCATGCAAATGACACCGATGTTTCGCGCAGCAGCCTTCTCGAAAACCGCTTCGCCTTGACGTTCCACAAGGTTATATGGAAACTGAATGGTTTCAAAAGGTGTAGTGTCAATGATTTCAACCAGCAAGTCAGCGCTGTGTGCAGTTATGCCGATATGACCGATCTTACCAGCCGCCTTGGCTTCAACAAGTGCCCTGTAGGCACCGTTTTCCCCCATAATCTGCTTATAGACATCAAGGTCCTTGACGTTGTGAACCTGATAGAGCTCAATGTGGTCTGTTTTCAGATTCTTTAGGCTGGTTTCAATTTCAAGTTTCATAGCTTCGTAGTCTGTAGCCATGGATTTTGTAGCTAGAATAAATTTGTCTCTGCGCCCCTCGAGAGCCTTGCCAAGGTATTCTTCGCTGATGGTATAGCCCCTGGCAGTATCAATGAAGTTAAGCTGGGACTTTTCAAGCTCATCTACTATTTTAAAGACCATTTCCTGATCGACACGCTGGATCGGTATTCCTCCGAATCCAATACAGACAACTTCCAGACCTGTTTTTCCAAGTGTTCTTTTATTCATAAATATCACTCCTCGCATAATCGTATTCAGTATAGCATATTTTTCTATTTTATAAGTAATAGGTAAGTATATTAAAATTGAATGTTTAAAGAACGTAATAATTATTGTCTGAAAGTGTAATCCGTGTTAATATGACTTTCGTACAGGTGAATACTGCGTGGGTGATGGCTCGTTGAAGAAGCGTAAGCTACCGTAGGAGAAAGGTATATTTGCTTAAATATGCTGAAACTCTCAGGTCGAATACAGTGAGTCGGACACATCCCTGGAGAGAACCGAATGGTCATCGAAGAAGCAACCTGAAAAGGGAAACTTTCAGATAAAAGGACAGGGCAGAAGAGCACTTTATTTAAGTGTTTTTGTGCGCTGTCCTTTTTGATGCTGAAAAACGCCAGGCATGGGCCAGACGGATGAAAATGTACAAAGGGCACAATTTTAGGAGGAATGACAATGGAAATAATTAAAGGTATGGGGTTACTAGCGGCAACACTTGTGATTTTTTCAGTTTTCAGCTTTAAGGCGCCTAAGGGACAAAGAGCGATGCAGGGACTGGCTGGGGCAGCCGTTGCAACGTTTTTGGTCGAGGCAATCCATAAATATATTAGTGGTGATTTCTTTGGAATGCAGTTCCTAGGAGAGGTAGGCGGTGTTTCTGGTTCCATGGGCGGTGTTGCGGCAGCGCTTCTTGTGAGCATGTACCTCGGAGCGAGTCCCGTCTATGCTGTTGCTGCGGCGGTGGCGTGTGGCGGTACTGGTATCCTGCCTGGTTTCCTTGCAGGGTATGCAGTGGGATTCATTGGACCTCAACTTGAAAAGAGACTGCCAAGTGGTCTGGATATGATTGCAGGCGTGCTGATTATTGCACCAGTAAGCAGACTGATTGCAGATGCTTCTACGCCGTTTATAGATTCTACACTGGGAATGATTGGCGCAACAATTTCAGCTGCTGCGGCACAATCCCCAATTGTCATGGGATTTCTGCTTGGAGGCATTATCAAAATGCTCTGTACATCACCACTAAGCTCCATGGCACTTACAGCAATGCTGGGGCTTGATGGCCTTGCGATGGGCATAGCTTCTATTGCATGTGTTGGTGGTTCCTTTACAAATGGAACCGTATTCAAGCGTCTCAAGCTTGGCGATACGGCAAATCTTATTGGCGTAATGCTCGAACCGCTGACCCAGGCAGATGTCGTAACTGCAAATGCCTTGCCGATCTACATGAGTAATTTTATCGGGGGTGGCTTGGCAGGTATGGCTGCCAGCTCCCTGGGCATTATAAACAACGCGCCTGGAACGGCGTCACCGATCCCGGGACTGCTTGCACCATTTGCCTTCAATAGTCCAGTGCTAGTTCTAAAGGCAATCGGACTCGCAGTCATAGGCGGTTTGATTGGTGGTATTGTTGGCACACAGATCTATCTCTTCTTTACTAAGAGCCTTTCTGTGGTAAAAGAATCGAAGAAGCGACGCGTTACTGCTTAAAAGTATGCACCTCTTGAGCTGGCTGTCTTAGCGGTCTGTTTGGGAGGTGTTTTTATGTGGGTTGGGTTTCGGGGCATCTTATTTCTGTCTGGTTAACCATTTGATATAATAGGGTGTGTGCAGTCGTACATCCTGCAAATGTGTGGTGGAGGTTAGAGGTGATACATATGAAAATTGGGGTTACAACATCCATTGGGCCATCAGATAAAATGCTGGATCGTGCACAAATGATCGCGAATCATTTTGAAGGCGTTTTTTGTGAAAGAAAAAAGAGAGGGCTGGGAAAACTCATGGAAGAGCATGGGTTGACCCATCTATTTATTGTACAAGTGGATAGACTTGTCTTAAAGGATGGTCAAGGAGAATTTTTTTGGCATCCTGGCACGTCGGTCATAAAGATTTGGGATATTTCGCAGGGGAAAGGCAACCAGCTTGTTGATGCTTGTGGCATTGAGCCAGGGGACAAGGTGCTGGACTGCACCCTTGGGTATGGTTCTGACGCCATCGTCATGGCGAGTCAGGTCGGAGAAAACGGTGTGGTTATTGGACTGGAGTCCAGTGCGCTGATGGCATTTATGACCCGTGATGGCCTTGACCACTATGAAGACGGATCCGATTTGCTTATATCTGCAATGCGTAAAATTGAAATCTCCTGCGTGGATCATCTGGACTACTTGAAACAGCAGCCAGACAGCAGTTATGATATTATTTACTTCGATCCCATGTTTCAAAGCTCCACAGAGGCATCGCATGCAATGCAGAGCTTAAAAATGGTTGCGGATCACTCACCGCTCAGCAATGCCTCAGTTCGTGAAGCGCTCAGAGTTTGCAGAAAGCGCGTTGTCGTTAAAGAGAAGATTGGAAGCGGCGTGTTTAAGCGCCTTGGGATCAAAAAACGTGTGGGCAATATTCGCTATGGTCAAGTCGTATATGGCATACTTGAAAAAGAGGACCACGAAAGCGTGAAATGATAAGAGGTTGACAAGGTTCTTTGAAAGTAGGAAAATGACCCCGAGACTGTAATGAATATGCGTTTAACGACTGTGGGGGGGATAATATGAAAATTGATGCGGCAAAATGTACCGGCTGCGGTTTGTGTAAAGAGTCGTGTGCGGTTGATGCCATTGCATTAATTGGCGGAAAGGCGGAGCTTGATACCACAAGATGCATCAAGTGCCGTATGTGTCTGGCGGTGTGCCCGGTTAAAGCTGTAAAAATGTAGCCGGATATACTCAATACATGAAAAGAACCAGTAAAGTGAAAAAGGACCTGAAAATACAGTCACAAATGACTGTATTTCCAGGTCCTTTTTACTTGCAGCTTATTCTTGATTCCAGCGTCCGCCTCTGCCAGCGCCTGATCCATCTCTAAGACCGTTTCCGTTTTGAGCACCGCTGCCATCTTTAAGTCCGTAGCCGCCTTGTGCGCCAAATCCATTGCCTGCATTTCCACCGCTGTTTCTGCCAAATCCCATGTTCTTTCCTTGAAGAAGACGGGCTGGATCTGTTCCGTCACACGATTCCATTGCTGAAAGTATTTCATCAGCTTCTTCCTGAGTCATATCGCCAGAATCAACGAGTGCTTGGATTTTGTCTTCTTTCACTCCGAAAAATTGGGCTTTGAAAGCATCCCAGTATCCATTTTCTTTTGCAAGATCCCCAAATCGCTCGCCTGCGCCGCGTGCTGCATAAGCCTCTTCTACTGTAATGCCAGCCTCTTCAGCATAGATTTCAGCAGGACTTTGGAGTGTATCTGCAAAACTCATTGCACCTGCACTGAGAACGAGTAAACCTGTAACCGCTAAGCTCATAACCTTTTTCATTTGTATTTCCTCCTTATGATTTGTTTTCCTTAAGTTTCGTATGTTTGTCTTACTGTGATTACATGATAACCCCGTTTTGTGACAACTGTGTGGCAGCCTTGTAACGATTTAAGGCAATTTGAAAAATGCGTGGAAGCATATGTTTGCCTATTTGACATGTGTGCCCTGCAAAGTTAATAAAGCGAGGACGTACACAGTGTGCACGTCCTCGCTTTACGTAGGGTAGTAAAATGTAACTATGGGTTTATTAAAAAGTTATTTGGATGACAGTGCTTTGAGGCCCGCCTGATGCAGGATATACATATTAGGCGATGCGGTTCCCATAGGCTGTGTTCCATATAGATAACTGTAAAGATCATGCGCTGTGGCATTGTTTTGAATGGCAATGCCGATTGCGTTGATGGTTTCAGCAACTTCCTTGTCTCCTGAAAGTTGTGCGCCGAGTAGTGTTAAAGTATCTGCAGCAAAGTAGAACACACCCTCTGTAATAACTGTATTTGGAAGTGTAGCTGGATGCTTGTTTGCTGCGCTGAGGGCAATTTCTAACCCGTCGTACTGTGTATTTTCAATTTGCGCCTTTGTCATACCGGCTGCAGCGTAGTATTTGCCGTCGATGACAGTGGAAAACAGGTTCGTAATTCCCAGAACAGATAATGGCGTATTTTGACTGGAGAGGTTAATTGCAGCATTTCGACCCTCTTTAGCAGCAATTGACGCAAGACGCACATTGCTTGCATGGCCTGAAAATATATCGATTTTTGAAGCGCAGTCTCCAATTGCAAAGATTGAAGGGTCTGAAGTCTGCTGGAATTCGTTGACCTTCACTGCTTTTCTAACGTCGAGTTCAAGACCGCAGCCGCTGGCAAGATCTACGTTTGGAAAAGCACCAATTGCCATGAAAACAAGATCGGCTTTGATTTCATCACCATTACCAAGTACAACACTTTCAACCCGATCGCTGCCCTTAAAGGACTGCACACCCACCCCTGTAAGCACATTGATGCCATGCTTTGACAGCGATGCCTCGATTTGAGCAGAGTAGTTGGCTTCAAATGCCACGCTCAGTACGTGTGGTGCGAGTTCTACAAGGGTGATTTCCTTGTTCCCGAGCTTATTGATTTCATCTGCCAGTTCCACGCCAATAAAGCCGCCGCCTACGATAACGATAGACTCTGCTTTTTCCACGACAGGTCTAAGTGCTGCGATTTTATCAAGGTCCTTTTCTATTACGTGGATGCCGCATAGGTCTTTTCCGGGAAATGGCGGGAATACTGGATGTGAACCTGTTGCAAGAACAAGCTGGTCGTAAGGATAGTCTTTGCCCGAAGCCGTTCTTACAAACTTTGATTCACGGTCAATATTAACAACATCATCTATAATCAGGTCTGCACCCTTGTCAAGGAGCTTTTTATCGCTTGACTGATTCTTCATAGGGTCATCCAAGGTACCGAAGGCATATGGAATTCCGCAAGGAACAGGGCCCTTGGCATTGCTTCTGATTACAGTGAAATGTGTATCCTTTTCAAAGGCGAAGGCTGCGCCCAGGAAACCTTTGGCAGCCACACCGCCACCGATGATAACGACTTGTTTCATTTTTTTCTCCCCAATCTAAATAGAATACAATATGACTATGTCAGTTAACTGACAGCGTTTATAAGCTTGCATTTTGCAGCGCGTTGGCATTTTGCTGTGGTAAATTTGACTTTCTGCTGATTTTGTTCAGTGTGAGAACGGTTTTGACCTGTACAAGGGTAAAGGGAAGAACCATCAGCAGGTGCAGTGCACTGAACTGCTCGACAAAGCCTGTCTTAATAAAGCCGTAATGGATGTAAAACATACCAAGAACGACAAAAGCCACACCTGGACAAATGAGCGAGAAACTTCCGACGTGAAAGGCATCGCCATGGATATATTTTTCAAAGTATCTGTTATGCTTCATAACGGCATAGCCCAAAATTCCAAATATGATCTGCACAGAAATCAGCGTAGTAAGTACCGCCATTAACAGTACTGGATTTGGATTCTTGTCCAGAAAATGATGGTATACGCCAGAAATCAGTCTGACAAGTGTGATACCCATGAGGGTTACGATTGGAATTAGGATCCAGAGTGTCGGTGAGACCTTTTCATCAACCCCTTGTCGGAGGATAGATTTGAATCCGAGAATAAGCTTCAAATTGACGAGGAAAAGGGCTAGGACAAAGAAGAAGACTGAACCGGCAAATGCAATAATGTTGGTTGCAAGTGTATGGCTCATGGCTGCGGATGCAGCAATTCCAACAGAAACCATGATGAATGCGAAGGGGGCAATCATCTGTCCCAGGTGATTGTTTTTGTCAAAATCAAAATTACCTTGAGTCAATGTGTTTTTGAAATATCGAATGAATATCTGCAGCGCGTAGGCGCCGATCAGTGCAAATGCTGCGACTGCAGCAGGAAATAGATATTCTACGTAGGTCCATAGGTTTGGAATATACACCGCACCAAGAATAAATAGAACATTCACACCCATTGCCATCGTCAGCGGAATTGCCATAAGTGAGATTTCATCATTGGTACCTAGGAGCTCTTGGTAGGCGCTGGTCTTTGCGAAGACTTGGTAACGCCTGTATTGTTTAATGAATTCAACGAAATACCTGAAAGAAAAGTACAGAATGATTATAAGTACGGCGCCTGTCATCCAAGATTGCAGTG